>NZ_JAMPPE010000009.1:0-142676 GCF_028480905.1 Providencia sp. PROV156
CGACTCTATTCCTTATGGAGTTCCCTCTTCACGATAAAGAAGGAACTTAAATTAAAGTAGTTAACCGATAAAAATCGATTATTTAGCGTTACGAGCTTCGATTACAGCTTGTGCAACGTTGTTTGGTGCTTCATTGTACTTCAGGAACTCCATAGAGTATGAAGCACGACCTTGTGTCTGAGAACGCAGGTCAGTAGCATAACCGAACATTTCTGACAATGGTACTTGTGCACGAACGACTTTACCAGTAGGCAGGTCATCCATACCTTCAATCATACCACGACGACGGTTCAGGTCACCAATAACATCACCCATGTAGTCTTCTGGTGTTTCCACTTCAACTTTCATGATTGGCTCAAGCAGAACTGGTTTAGCTTTTTTGAAGCCATCTTTAAACGCGATTGAAGCCGCAAGTTTAAACGCCAATTCAGAGGAGTCAACATCATGGTAAGAACCGAAATGTAAACGAACACCCATGTTAACAACCGGGTAACCAGCTAATGGACCAGATTTCAGCTGTTCTTGGATACCTTTGTCAACTGCAGGAATGTATTCAGTAGGAATTACACCACCTTTGATGTCGTTGGCAAATTCGTAATCCATTGGAACACCGTCTTTATCGTTTTTGTCCAGAGGGAACATATCGATAACGACATGACCGTACTGACCACGACCACCAGACTGTTTCGCGTGTTTACCTTCGATATCAGTCACTTTCATAGTGATTGCTTCACGGTAAGCAACTTGAGGTTTACCAACGTTCGCTTCAACTTTAAATTCACGACGCATACGGTCAACCAGAACGTCTAAGTGCAGCTCACCCATACCAGCGATGATAGTCTGATTAGTCTCTTCATCACTTGATACGCGGAAAGATGGGTCTTCTTGAGCCAAACGGCCTAATGCGATACCCATTTTTTCTTGGTCAGCTTTAGTTTTCGGTTCGATTGCAACAGAGATTACTGGCTCTGGGAATTCCATACGCTCCAGGATGATTGGTGCATCAACTGCACATAAAGTATCACCTGTAGTTACGTCTTTCAGACCGATAGCAGCCGCGATGTCACCAGCGCGAACTTCTTTAATCTCTTCACGTTTGTTAGCGTGCATCTGTACGATACGGCCAAAACGCTCTTTCTTCGCTTTAACTGCGTTCAGTACTGTGTCACCTGAGTTAACAACACCAGAGTAAACACGGAAGAACGTCAAGTTACCAACGAATGGGTCGGTTGCAATTTTAAATGCTAATGATGAGAATGGCTCATCATCACTTGCGTGACGCTCTGCAGGAGTGTCTTTACCATCGTCCAGAATACCATTAATTGCAGGTACATCTGTTGGCGCAGGTAAGTAATCAACAACTGCATCCAGCATCGCCTGAACACCTTTGTTCTTAAATGCAGAACCACAGGTAACCAGGATAATTTCGCTTGCAAGAACACGTTGACGTAATGCAGCTTTAATTTCTGCTTCAGTCAGTTCTTCACCGCCCAGATATTTTTCCATCAGTTCTTCTGATGCTTCTGCTGCGGTTTCGATCAGGTTGTTGTGCCACTCTTCAGCAGCTTCTTGCATGTTCGCAGGGATATCTTCGTATTCGAAGGTAACGCCCTGGTCTTCATCACTCCACTTGATTGCTTTCATTTTCAGCAAGTCAACAACACCAGTGAACGACTCTTCTGCGCCGACTGGTAATTGCAGTGGAACTGCGTTAGCAGCTAAACGTGATTTTAATTGCTCAACAACACGTAAGAAGTTCGCACCCATACGGTCCATTTTGTTAACGAACGCGATACGTGGAACTTTATATTTGTTAGCCTGACGCCATACAGTTTCAGACTGTGGCTGAACACCACCAACTGCACAGTAAACCATTACTGCGCCATCAAGAACACGCATAGAACGTTCTACTTCGATAGTGAAGTCAACGTGTCCCGGGGTGTCGATGATGTTGATACGGTGTGGCTCATACTGTTTTGCCATACCAGACCAGAATGCAGTAGTCGCTGCAGATGTGATAGTAATACCACGCTCTTGCTCCTGCTCCATCCAGTCCATTGTTGCAGAACCTTCGTGAGTTTCACCAATTTTATGGTTTACACCAGTATAGAACAGAATACGTTCAGAAGTTGTGGTTTTACCGGCGTCGATGTGTGCACTGATACCGATATTACGATAACGTGCTATGGGCGTTTGACGGGCCATTTTTTCCTCTCTCGTGGGCGTTCAATGCTTCATATAAAGGGTAGCAAATGGCTACCCTGAGATACATCACTAATGTAGGTAAGAAATAATTACCAACGGTAGTGTGCGAACGCCTTGTTAGCTTCTGCCATACGGTGAACGTCTTCACGTTTCTTAACAGCGGAACCTTTGTTCTCAGCAGCGTCTGATAATTCATTTGCCAGGCGAAGCGCCATAGATTTATCACCGCGTTTACGAGCAGCATCAACGATCCAACGCATTGCCAGGGCATTACGACGAACCGGGCGAACTTCAACTGGAACTTGGTAAGTTGAACCACCAACACGGCGGGATTTAACTTCCACAGTCGGACGCACGTTATCTAGTGCTAATTCGAATGCATCAAGTTCAGTTTTACCAGAACGCTGAGCAAGGGTTTCAAGTGCGTTATATACGATTGCTTCAGCAGTAGATTTTTTCCCGTCTACCATCAGGATATTTACAAATTTGGCCAGTAATTCTGATCCGAACTTAGGATCTGGAAGAATTTTACGTTGACCTATTACGCGACGACGTGGCATGGATATGACTCCGTTGTTAATTCAGGTTTGTCCAAAACTCTACGAGAGTATTTTGACATTAAGATTAAAATGTTTGGCCTTACTTAACGGAAATCCATTAAGCCTTAGGTTTTTTCGCGCCGTATTTAGAACGAGCTTGCTTACGGTCTTTAACACCAGAACAGTCCAGTGCGCCGCGAACGGTGTGATAACGCACACCTGGTAAGTCTTTAACACGACCACCACGGATAAGGATAACGGAGTGCTCCTGCAAGTTGTGGCCTTCACCACCGATGTAGGAAGAAACTTCGAAACCGTTAGTTAAACGAACACGGCATACCTTACGTAATGCTGAGTTTGGTTTCTTAGGAGTGGTAGTATATACACGAGTACATACGCCACGTTTTTGCGGGCAAGCTTCCAGTGCTGGAACGTTGCTTTTAACAACTTTCGAGCTACGAGATTTGCGTACCAGCTGATTAATAGTTGCCATTATTAAAAAAGCTCCTGGTTTTATTGCTTCGTAAACACGGATTTTGACCCCGTTCGCCAACATGACGATACACGAGGACGCGAAATTTTATTGCTGACTGGCTCAGGTGTCAAGAAATATACAACTTTTAGTGCCTTTATATGGCAAAATGTTGTTTTTGGACTTCTGTTAGCTTCACAAAACCTTGATATGTGATTACAGAAACTGCGGTTGATAGGGTATTTTGCAACCCACGAGCATTGATGTCTACATCCAAAGCGTACAACTGCGCCCCTGTTTTTTGTAGTGCAACAAGATAAGGCGACTGTGCGACTGCCGCAACCACGCCATCTTGCATCAGTAAAACGACATCTTCAGCCGTAATAAAGCCTACCATTGTAGAAAAATCACATTTAAACGGAGATGTTGCTAATGTATACAGCATAGAAAAGATCCTACTATAGATCAAAAAACAACCCAAGCTCAAAATTCACACAATAGATTAAAAATTAAGCACCACATCACATTCCGCTATTTTAGCGCTTACCTCTTTCTTGCTAAGAATTGTTGGTGTTAAAACCCATTCACAATGCTCTCCCAGCCCCCGTTCTTGTAGCGAAGAGCCGCAGAGATAAACTTTTTCAATGTCATATAACGGCAATATTTTAAATGTTACGATGTAATCTCGAGCAAGCACTTCAGCGGGATGTTGGTTTGCTAGAAGCTGATAAACACCATCAGAGAGAAAAAACACCTGAATGTCTTCTGTCAGTGCTGAAGTTGCTAATAATGCATCTAACCCTTCTCGGCCACTGGCATTTCCATGGGGCATGGTTGTAAAGACAAAAGCTATTTTTTTCACACGGTACCTTGTATTGAGCTGTTTTTAGAATTGAATCGTTCGGTCTGTAGTTATCATCGCTTCCGCAAGGCTTCCTAACCCACTCATGATAAAACCCTCAGCAAGGTTAGCCGTTGAAAGAGATAAACTTTGCGCTTGTTCTTGGTCAACAACCCCCCGCCGCAACGCAGCAGAAACACAGATATGCATTTCGCACCCAGATTGTTTTGCCAGTTCCTGCCAAGCTGAAACTAAATTGAATTCATCTGTTGCTGGTGACGTAAGCTGGTTCGCATTGAAAACGCCTTCACGATAAAAAAAGAGTGTTTTCAATATGTGCCCTTCTTGAAGAAGGGCTTTTGCAAATTGATACGCACTCGCTGCTTGTTGTGTACCATAAGCAGGGCCAGTCACAACTAAGCAGTAGGTTAACGAATTTGTATTACTCATTCACCGCTCTTGAATTGACGAATGTATAAATAAACGGTGTGTTTAGAAATGTTCAAACGGTCAGCAACTTGGTTAATGGCATCTTTAATATCGAAAATACCTTTTTCATATAGGTTAAGAACCACTTGCTTGTTTTTCGCATTATTTGAGACATTGCGATCACCGCCAACTTCTTCAATTGTGTACTCCAATGTTTGTGCGACAAGATCATCAACTGAAGAGGCAAAGTTTACATCTGAAGTAACTTCTTGCTTAGTTTCTGGAACAAACGATTGAATAATTTCAGAGAACGGCACATCTAAGTTCATATTGATACATAACAAGCCAATCACACGTTGCTTACGGTTACGAATAGCAATAGTAACGGATTTCATTAAATCACCGCTTTTTGCTTTCGTAAAATAAGCCTTCGAGACATTCGATTCTTCGTCTGCCATATCATGCAGCATTCTCAACGCTAGGTCTGTAATCGGTGAGCCGATTTTACGCCCAGTGTGCTGGCCATTTGCGATTCTGACTGCAGAGCAGTTTAGATCTTCTAAAGAGTGAAGAACAATTTCACAGTGCCCACCGATTAGCATTGCCAGACCATCCACAGCAGCTTCATACGATTTTAAAATCTCATGGTCTGTCTCAGAAAAAGGTTGGTTATCCAATATGTTAATATCGCTGAGGTCGTGTGATTGTATAGAATCAGACATTTCAACATCATCCTTCTAATGTAAAAACTCATCCTGTTGACTAAAAAGGCGTTCATTATTCGACTATTTGGCCTTCATTACTTTGTTTGTAGCCAACAATTGTGATGATAAAAAATAAAATAGAGTATTCTGAAGTTAAAACTCCACGGCGTTGCCGTCAAGCGAATGAATGCAAGACAGTCTGTTTTATCACAAGTTTTAAACAATTTGAGAGTTTTTTTGATGAGAAATATAAAAAAGCCCAAGGCATGAATGCATTGGGCATCAAAATACACTTAGCTAATGCTTAGTGAGGACTTATTTAGCAGCAGGTTTGATATCTAATAATTCAACATCAAAGACTAATGTTGAATTTGCTGGGATACCCGGCACGCCATTTTCGCCGTAAGCTAATTCAGCTGGGATAACCAACTGCATTTTGCCGCCTTTTTTCAGGTTAACTAAACCTTCAGTCCAGCCTTTAATCACTGAATTTAATGGAATTGTCAGTGGCTCATTACGTGAATATGAGCTATCGAATTCAGTACCGTCAATCAAAGAACCTTTGTAGTGAACCACAACGGTTTCATCTGCTTTAGGTTTCGCCCCTGTACCGTCTTTTTCAATTTTGTACAGTAAGCCTGATTTAGTTTTAACAACGCCTTTTTCTTTCGCGTATTTTTCGCGGTACTCAGCGCCTTTTTTCTCATTATTGGCTGATTCTTCTTTCATTTTTTTGTCGGCAGCTTCTTTGACTTGACCTTCAAACTGACGCAATGTTTCTTCAACTTCTGCATCGGTCATTTTGCTTTTGCCGTTAAATGCATCTTGGACACCAGCGAGTAATTGAGCCTTATCCAAATTAATACCAATTGTTTTTTGTTCTTCTAAAGAATTCTGCATGTAGCGGCCTAAAGACGCACCCAGTGCATACGCATTACGCTCTTCTGCGTTTTTGAATGCGCTGCTTTGTGCTTTGGCTTCCGCTGCCATCACTTGCGGAGCAGCAAAAGTAAATGCTAGCGTAGTTGCTAAAAGGCTTGCCTTAAACAGTGATTTCATCCTAGTCTCCGATAACTTTTATTCGATTATATTCGAATAGCGAACTATTCGTTTTATGGGTAGGGCTCTTTAAGTTTAGACCCCGTTACCCCATTGAGTATTAAAAAAATATAATAACTACTGAGACCACATTAACAAAAAGTCGTTTCGTCGCCTATATCTTTAACTAAAACTTATCTATTGATTTGTAATGTTCAGTTATTATGATGGTTTAATTACGATATAAACGCTTAAGGAGAGTCGAATATGGACTCATCTGATACATTTGAACAACGCTTAGAACTTTTAGAAAGTAAAGTTGCCTTTCAAGAACTGGCGATTGAACAACTAAACCAGGTTATTACTGACCAACAAATGCAAATGAGCCGTCTGCAGGAACATTTACGCATTGTAGCTGAAAGGCTGAAATCATCCCAAGATTCTCACTTAGCAAGGCCTGAAGAAGAAACGCCGCCACCACATTATTAATTTAAAATGCGAACCTATTGATTTTAAATTAAAAAAAGGAAGCTTTCGCTTCCTTTTTTTTTACAAACACTAATACGAAGTATTAGTGGCAGCCGCAGCCGCCTTGTTTGTGACCGTGTCCGTGACCTTCACCGCCACCGCAGCAACCGCCTTCTGAACCGTGGCTATGACCGCCACCGCCACAGCAACCACCTTCGTGGTCGTGGTCATGGTCGTGACCACCTGCACCATGGACGTGGCCATGTGCGATTTCTTCTTCTGTTGCTTCACGGATAGCCATGATTTCAACATTAAATTTCAGGTTTTGACCTGCTAACATGTGGTTACCGTCAACGATAACTTCATCACCTTCGATACCTGTAATTTCAACAGGAACTGGGCCCATGTCAGTGTCAGCTAAGAAACGCATGCCGACTTCTAGCTCATCAACGCCCATAAATACATCTTTAGGAACACGTTGAACTAAGTTGTCATCGTATTGGCCATATGCATCGTCTGAAGCGACTTCAACATCGAAGTTTTCGCCAACAGAGCGACCTTCTAATGCTTTTTCTAAACCTGAAATTAAAGACCCACGACCATGCAAATAGTCCATTGGCGCGCTTGCTGGCGACTCATCAACTAAAACACCGTCTTCTGTTCTTACTTGATAAGCCAAGCTGACCACCAAGTCTTTTGCTACTTTCATGACATCTCCTACTACCCGTAAGGGAAAAATTTTTGCCAATTGTACCGAAAAACTATAGTGATGTATTGAGAATTGACAAATTTCTATTATTCAGGTGTAAAAATTCCAATAACCTGCTCTTTTTGCCTAACATGTCCCGTTGCTTCATCCCCTGCTTGGCGTTGCTGATCGCCGCAATTGACACACTCGACAACATCAATTTTATCTTCACGCCACATCATTAATGTGTCTTGTGACTTGCACTTAGGGCACGTCGCCCCGGCAATAAAGCGTTTACGTGTTGAAGCCATTTCTAACCCTTATTGTTCATTATTCCAGCTATGAGGCTGCCGATGTTCTCTTTGCATTTCCTTCTCAAAGAGTTCATTCAGTTCACGACGTGCCTCTTTAATGCGTGAAATTTGCCCGCTATCACTATTTTCATTCTCTGGGTAAATATCTCTAAGCATTTTCATGTCTAAACGGCGGAAATGCTGCTTCGCGCGATAAGCTTTATGAGGATGCATCCCTGTGCTAACAAGCGCTTTGCTTCCTAATTCAAGTGCGCTCGAGAATGTTTCACGGCTAAAATCAGTCACTCCACTTTGTAATAGCTCATGGGCCTCAAGGCGACCTTTAGCACGTGCAATAATATGCAAGTTAGGGAAGTTTTCTTGGCAAATTTGCACAATTTCCATCACTTCTTCAGGCACATCACTGGTGATGACGATAGATTTTGCTTTATCGGCTCCTGCTGAGCGTAATAATTGCAGTTCACGTGCATCACCGTAATAGACCGTATAGCCGTAGCGACGCATGGTACTAATCGCCGTAACATCTTGTTCTAGTACTGTAATTTTAACCTTATTCGCCATTAATAAGCGGCCAACCACCTGCCCCATGCGACCAAAACCGACCAAAATAACATGTGGGTCATTGTCTTCTACAAATGGTTTTTCGCTCGAGGCTGGTTGTTGATTATACCGGTAGTTTAAATAGGCATCTATCAACTGCATCACAAGTGGAGTAGTCATCATCGAAAGTGTGACAACTACCAGTAATAAGTCCATCTGCCGTTCATTTATCACACTTGCACCAAAAGCAGTTGCATAGATCACAAAAGCAAATTCACCACCTTGGCTAAGCACCCCGGAAAATTGAGCTCTTGCTCCATTTCGAAGCCTAGCGGCTAAACTCAGTCCGTAAAGCACTAACGCTTTAACTGCGACTAATACTGCAACAGCAATCAATACTTGTGGTAAATAGGCCCACAACACATCTAAATTCAATGACATACCTACTGAGATAAAAAATAGCCCCAGTAGCAGACCTTTAAACGGTTCGATATTAATTTCCAGCTCATGGCGGAACTCTGTTTCCGCTAACATGACCCCTGCCATAAAGGTTCCCAGAGCCATAGAAAACCCAAGGCTTTCCATAATGAGTGCGGAACCTAATACCACCAGCAGCGCTGCAGCCGTAAAAATTTCATGTACCCCAGATTTAGCGGCAAGCCTGAACATCGGCCGTAATAAATAGCGGCCAACTACCCATAAACCTGCGAACGCCACTATCTTCAAGCCAATTTTTTGCCAATCACTGGTTGCTGAGTCCCCAGCTAGCAACGGGATCAGTGCCATGATTGGGATCACGGCCATATCTTGGAAAAGTAAAACAGAAAAACCAAGTTGCCCGCTTTCTTTGTTGGACATCCCTTTTTCGTTCATCAACTGAAGTGCCATTGCCGTTGATGACATCGCCATTCCTAATCCACCAACAATGGCAGCTTGCCAAGAAAATTTGGCTAAAAACAACAGTGACGCCATGATAGCCGCAGTGACAACCACTTGAAGCGTACCTACACCGAAAATCGAGCGCCTAAGCTCCCATAATTTAGAAGGTTTTAGCTCTAACCCGATGAGAAACATCAGGAACACCACTCCCATTTCGGAGAAGTGCAAAATATCATCAACATTACGAATAAAGCCAAAAACAAATGGCCCAATCATGATCCCGGCAAGCAAATACCCCAGTACAGCACCTAAGCGGATTTTTTGTGCAATAGGTACCATGACTACCCCTGCGCAGAGGAAGATGATAACGGATTCAAATAGCCCTAGTTCTGACATTAGGATAACCCTCCCGCACCTAGCGGCTGTTGCATCCATTGGCGGTAGTCATCGATAATCTGTTCAAATCGTTCTTTAGGCTGCCGACGTGCTGCATAAATAATGGTTGGTTCCAACCACTGCATATCACACATTAGTGCGGTCAATTCAAATGGGCGAAGTATTTCTGTAAGTGGATAATGGTTATATCCATCATATTGGTAAGCGTGAACAGGCTCGCCTGTGGTAATCACAGAACGCCAGTATTTGCCTTTTAATTTTTGGTACCCTACATCGGTCGCAAAACGGCGGGTTAACACGCGGTCAAACCACTCTTTCAACAACGCAGGGCAACTATATGTATAGAGAGGATGTTGAAAAATAATGATATCGTGCTGGCACAGTAATTTTTGTTCCGCGGTTACATCAATAAAATAATCTGGATAAATTGCGTATAAATCGTGTACAGTCACATGGTCAAAATCACGCACTGCCTCCAATAACGCCTTATTTGCCATCGATTCGTCGGGGTCCGGGTGAGCGTAGACCACCAGCACTTTCGGTGTATTTGACATCTTTCCCTCCTCAAAGGCGTGTCAGACGGAACATTTTCCGTTACCATGCTGCCTGCTATACTCGTCATACTTCACGTTGCTGTGTTGTTGACTACGCGCATTCGCACTAGTCACCTACTTAAGTAGGCTCCTAGCGACTCATGTGCTTGTCGCCTAACAGCACCGTAAATTATTTAGAGTATATACGTTGATAATCTAACATATTTTTAATAGACGGTTGCTATGATTGTTTTCTCTTCACTCCAAATTCGCCGAGGTGTTCGTGTCCTACTGGACAATGCCACTGCGACTATTAACCCCGGCCAAAAAGTTGGTTTAGTGGGTAAAAACGGCTGCGGTAAATCGACACTTCTTGCGTTATTAAAAGGCGAATTACAAGCTGAAGCAGGTTCTGCAACCTTTCCAAGCAATTGGTCCATGGCATGGGTGAACCAAGAAACCCCTGCCCTTGATGTGCCCGCTCTTGAATATGTGATTGATGGTGATCGCGAGTTTCGAGCTTTAGAGCAAAAACTTCAACAAGCCAATGAAAAAAATGACGGCCATGCCATCGCTGTGGTTCATGGGCAACTTGATGCCATTGATGCATGGACCATCCGCTCCCGTGCAGCCAGTTTGCTACATGGTTTAGGTTTCAGCCAAGCGCAATTAAACTCTCCAGTAAAATCATTTTCCGGTGGATGGCGGATGCGTTTAAACTTGGCACAAGCCTTGTTATGCCGCTCAGATTTGTTGCTGCTCGATGAGCCAACCAACCACCTTGATTTAGATGCAGTAATTTGGTTAGAAAAATGGTTGAAAAGCTACCAAGGCACCCTGATTTTGATTTCCCATGATAGGGATTTCCTCGACCCGATTATTGATAAAGTGCTGCATATCGAACAAGAAACCATGTTCGAATACACGGGCAACTACTCTTCATTTGAACGTCAGCGCGCAACAAAACTGGCTCAGCAGCAAGCACTATATGAAAGCCAGCAGGCTAAAGCTGCACACTTGCAAAGTTATATTGACCGTTTTAGAGTGCAAGCCACCAAAGCTAAACAAGCACAAAGCCGCATTAAGATGCTTGAAAGAATGGAAATGGTTGCCCCAGCTCATGTGGATAACCCATTCCATTTTTCATTCCGTAAACCAGAAAGCTTACCGAATCCATTATTAAAAATGGAAAAAGTCAGCGCAGGCTATGGTGAAAAAGTCATCTTACAATCCATCAAGCTGAACTTAGTACCAGGCTCACGTATTGGATTATTAGGCCGAAATGGTGCAGGTAAATCCACATTAATTAAGATGTTAGCGGGCGATTTGCCACCGTTACAGGGGGAAATTTCCCTCGCAAAAGGGATTAAACTCGGTTATTTCGCCCAGCACCAATTAGAATATTTGCACCCTGAAGAATCCCCTTTGCAGCATCTTGCTCGCCTTGCCCCTGAGCAAACTGAGCAACAATTACGTGACTATTTAGGGGGCTTCGGTTTTAAAGGCGACCAAGTCACTGACCCAAGCGGCCGTTTTTCTGGTGGGGAAAAAGCGCGCTTAGTTCTCGCATTAATCGTCTGGCAACGCCCTAATTTACTGCTGCTCGATGAACCAACCAACCACTTGGACTTAGATATGCGACAAGCGCTTACTGAAGCCTTAATGGCCTTCGAAGGTGCTTTAGTTGTCGTTTCCCATGATAGGCATTTACTGCGCACCACTACCGATGAACTGTATTTGGTCCACGGCGGTACTGTAGAGCAGTTTGATGGTGATTTAGAAGATTACCAACAATGGCTGGCAGAGCAAAATAAGCTCGAATTACAGCAAGCACGTGATCAACAAGAGAAAGATAAGCCAGCAGCCGCTGCAACGGTGACGGCACAAGATAGAAAAGACCAAAAACGTCGTGAAGCGGAGTTCCGCCAACTGACTCAACCGATCCGCAAAAAAATCACGGAATTGGAAAAGCAGATGGATAAGCACTCGAATGCCCTAAATGAGCTAGAAACAAAACTTTCTGATGCAGCCATCTATGAACAAGATAAAAAAGCTGAATTGACGGAATGTTTGAAAAAACAAACTGAACATAAAGCCGCGCTTGAAGATGTCGAAATGGAGTGGATGGAACTGCAAGAGCAGTTAGAAACCATGACTAGTGAGTTTGAATTAAATTAATTCGTTATAAAACATCACAATCCATTAAAATCACGAAAAGCTATCTTTTGATAGCTTTTCGTTTTTATCATTACTGAATCTTATTCTTTCACACACATCACATAATACTGGCCATCAATAATTTCAGTACCTTCGGTTTCATGTTCAAAACCCGGAAATTCGCTATCCCACGCTTGAAGACTATGCAAATAGCCGATATGCGGGCTATTTTTATCGCCAAAACTTTCACCTGATAACAACATAGGAATACCCGGTGGATAGGGAATAATCGAGTTAGCCGCAATACGTCCGGCTAGTTTATCTAAAGGAACCGCCTCAACGCGGTTAGCAACAATTTCTTGATAGGCATCGCGTGGGCTCATCATCACGGCGGGGAGTTGCTCATAAGCCTGATTTAACTGGCCACCTGGGTTATTTTTTTGTAGATACACAAACATTTTATTGCCTAAATCACGTAGCCCCATCTCGCCATAGATCTCAGGAGACGCTTCAACCACTTCAGGTAATACCTTTTTCAGTGCCGTATTGTTGTCATAATGGCGCTTAAACGACAGCAGCGCATTGACCAGGGTTCCCCATTTTCCTTTTGTGATCCCCATAGAAAACAAGAACATAATTTGGAAATCAGTCGTGCGGGTTGGTACAATACCATAGTGGTTTAACCATGCCGTGACTAACGCGGCTGGGACGCCGCTATCCAGTAATTTACCGTCATCTCCCATTCCCGGCGACAAAATACTCACCTTAATCGGGTCAAGCATCGCCCAATTTTCAGGGATATCTTTAAAACCATGCCATTTATCTTCAGGGTTCATCACCCAGCAGCTTTGCTCTTTCATCAACAGCTCAACAGGCGCATCTTCAAAAGCATAGCGCTTGCCTGTTGCTGGGTCTTTCACCATTTCTTGATTCCATGGTTTGAAAAACCACTCATCGTCATTGATAAATTCTTTGTATAGGTAGCCCAGTGATTGACGGAAGTCGATAGCTTCACGGATGACTTCATCAGTGAGTGAACGCCCACTATTACCGTCCATCATGTCTGCGGCAATATCATTTGAAGCGCAAATTGCATATAGCGGCGAAGTGGTCGCATGCATATGATAGGCTTGGTTAAAACGATTAAAATCAATCGCATTACGGCCATTTCGAATGTGGATAAATGAAGCTTGTGAAAGTGCATTCAATAATTTGTGCGTAGAGTGAGTTGCAAAAACGGTGGGCTCATCGTCTGTTCTAGGGTCATCACGCATCGCAAAGTGGTCGCGATAGATAGGGTTAAAGCGTGCGTAGCCGTACCATGCCTCGTCGAAATGGATTCTATCCAATGATTCATCCAGCAAATCCTGTACTTTACGTGCGTGATAACATACGCCATCGTAAGTACAGTTGGTTACGACGCTATATGCAGGACGTTTGCCTATTTTATCCGACGTTAATGGATTTTTAGCGATTTTTTCAGTAATCGCTTCGGGTGTCATTTCTTGAGGGTAAATTGGGCCAATGATGCCATAACGATTACGGCTTGGTGTCATATAAACCGGTTTTGCCCCTGTTAAGATCAAACCTTGCTCAATAGATTTGTGGCAGTTACGGTCAATCACAACAACATCATTATCTGTCATACAAGCTTGCATAATCGTTCGGTTCGAACCCGATGTTCCCACAACCACGGAGTAAGATTGGTCAGCACCAAATATACGCGCAGCATTCCTTTCACACTCACCAAATGCGCCGGTATGGTCTAACAGTGAACCCACAGCAACCCGCTCAATACCGATATCCGTCCGAAATAAGTTTTCACCAAAGAAATCATGATAAATGCGACCTGCGGGAGTTTTGGTGAACCCAACACCACCTTGATGCCCCGGTGCTGCCCATGAATATTCATGTACATCACTGTATTTAATCAAACTTTTCATCAAAGGGGGCAGTAAATTGGCGCGGTAGCGGATGATCGCGGCAAGGACACGACCTGCAATAAAATCTGCGGAGTCTTCTAAAATCCATGCAAATTCATCGACTTGTTCCATCATTTTGCGGTCGAATGCCGTCAAAGCTTCTTCACGATCACTTAATAAAAATACGGGGACATCTTCTTGCCTACGGTGAAGTTGGGTAATTAACTGATGTGCCTGAGTTTGTTCTTGCTTGTCTGACATATCACGGCCATATAACAAGCAGTCAATGCTGGTATTTGACCGAATGTATGCCATTCCATCTTCAAAATTACGAATGATCACGGTTTCTACGTGCTCATCGTTAAGTTCACTGGCGAGTCTTGCTACGGCATGGCTAATAACGGAGTCGTCATCAGTTAATTCCGTATAAACTATGAGTGCTCTCATCAATAACTCCCTTTTAACTTTTTAAAATCAAAATACTTATAATATTAGTCTTAACGTAAATAAGGTTTTATTGCAAAGTTATCGATGAGAATTCAAGCCGCCAGCTATTCATCTAATTTATTAATTACTACTCTTGCATTCATAACCAACGACTTCGCTTTCGCTTCTCTTCGTTGTAATAACGCCATAAAGATCAAGTCTGTTAGCGTATTTTGTGCGGTTCTTGAAGAAATTGATGAACTACGCCATTCATCTTCCTCCGCGATACTTTCAAGAACATAATCAGCAAGTTGCCCCAAGGGGGAATCACAATCACGAGTAATCGCGATGACGCATGCCCCTTGCTTACGCGCAATATTCGCTGCTGTTAGCATGTCTTTACGTCTTCCTGTAAAAGAAATAACGATTTGTACATCATGAGTATTGAGAGTCAGCGCCGCAGTAATTTGCACATGGTGGTCTGACTCCACAAGTGTTGTGATACCAATTTTTTGTAATTTGTAACTGAGGTCTTTTGCGGTTAAACCTGACCCACCAATCCCGACAATCTGTACTCGCTGTGATTGGTCTATTCGCTCAACAATGCGTTCAAACTGCTTGAAATCAATCAATTTTGTTGTTTCTGTAATGGAGTGATTTTTTTCCATTGCTAGTTTCTGAGCAACAACCATCAAGTTATCATCAGGCGCAATACGGTTATGTAGAGCAGAATGAGGCGCTCCATCTTTGAGTTGTTGGCGCCCAATAATCTCGCTAAGTGCAAGTTTCAAAGCGGGATACCCCTTTACACCAACTTTCTGACTAAACTTAACGATGGCTGATTGGCTAACATCTAAAATTTCCGCTAATTGCTGAGACGACAAATTTAGTACATTTTCGGGATTTTCAAGGATAAATTGGGCAATTTTGCGTTGGTTTTCCGCTAATCGCGGTAGTGAGTAGGTAATGATGTCCAATAATGTCATGGTGACCTCTAATAATAATTGTAATAGCCAGACCTATAGATAAAAAAATAATAATAAATTATTCCTCAATCAAGCCACTGATACCTGATGAATAATACTTATAATTCAAAGAGTCGTGACTTTAGCTTATAAAATTAATCACAAAATATTCTTGTATATTCACAAGTTAGAATAGATAGCACCGTGATGTTAATCACATATAAGGAATAAATAATTCCTTATATTAGCCCAATAACTGATTTAGGAGCAATTTTTATGACTATCGACTTAAGCAAAATGGTAACTGAAAGCCGCAATGCAGCCAGTACTAATATCGACCAACTATCAACGGCTGAAATGCTGAAGGTCATTAATGATGAGGATAAGCTCGTTCCGTTAGCAGTTGAAAAAGTGCTCCCTGAAATTGCTCAACTGGTTGATAAAGTCGCAGAGGCTTTCTTAAAAGGCGGTCGTCTGATTTATTCAGGTGCAGGAACCTCTGGCCGTTTAGGGATCCTTGATGCCAGTGAGTGCCCGCCAACTTATGGGACGCCACATGAACAAGTTGTGGGTTTAATCGCCGGTGGCCATCAAGCTATTTTCCGTGCCGTAGAAAATGCAGAAGATAAGCCTGAACTGGGTGAACAAGACCTCAAAGATATTCAATTTAATGATAATGATGTGTTAGTTGGTATCGCAGCCAGTGGGCGAACGCCTTATGTATTAGGCGCTTTAGCTTACGCGAAGGCTGTTGGTGCAACAACAGCGGCCATTAGCTGTAACCCAAATAGCCCAATTGCCAATGCCGCAGATATTGCTATTACTCCCATTGTAGGTGCAGAGGTTGTCACCGGTTCTTCACGCATGAAAGCAGGAACAGCACAAAAATTAGTGCTGAATATGATCACCACTGGGGCGATGATCCGTATTGGAAAGGTGTTTGGTAATTTAATGGTCGATGTCGAAGCAACAAATGCCAAACTCATTGAAAGACAAACTAAAATTGTGATGGAAGCAACCGACTGCGACCGAACTACCGCAGAGACCGCCCTTCAACAATGTAACCGGCACTGCAAAACTGCCATTTTAATGGTGTTATCGGGTTTAAATGCCGATGACGCACGTCAACTACTCTTAGATAACAACGGTTTTATTCGTACGGCTCTCAATATGGCCTCATCCGCCTAACTTGCGGACTTCAATGGGATAAATAGTATGGCTAAAATAACAATAGAAATGATACAGCAGATCCTGCAACACGTTGGAGGACGCCGTAATATTAAATTAGCGGGCAATTGTATGACCCGTTTGCGGCTCACACTCAACAATGACCAGCTAGTCGATAAAGCTGCACTCAAACAAATTGCAGGAGTGCTTGGCGTTATTGAAAGTGATGAACAACTGCAAGTGATCCTTGGCCCAGGTAAAGCGCAAACTGCCGCGGACTTGATGAACCAACTTTTAGATAGTGATGAAGAGGATAACCACGAAGCAGCAGCCCAGCCTCAGGATCTGAACGATATTGCATCCGCAAATAAGCAGCAACTGAAAAAGAAACAAACCAGTGCCGTTCACCGATTTTTATCCAAATTTGCCACCATATTTACTCCGCTAATTCCAGGTTTTATTGCTGCGGGCTTACTATTAGGTTTTGCAACTCTGGCGAAACAAACCTATTTTCCAGCAGGGCTCCCGACAAAACCTGAAGAGCAGACCCTACTCGTACATACGATTCTGTATATGTCGGTATTTAGCAAAGGGCTGTTTAGCTTCCTAAGTATTCTTATCGGTTATAACACTCAAAAAGCCTTTGGCGGTAGCGCAGTAAATGGCGCCATCATTGCTTCACTGTTTGTTCTTGGGTACAACCCTGAAATAGCTAAGGGGTTCTATTCTGATATGAATAGCTTCTTCGGGTTGGCTATCGACCCAAGAGGTAACATTATTGGGGTATTAATTGCGTGTATTTTTGGGGCATGGGTCGAAAAACAAGTCCGTAAAATTATTCCAGCTAACCTTGATATGATTTTAACTTCAACAATTACCTTGTTAATTGTTGGTGCTGCAGTGTTTATCTTCATCATGCCAATTGGCAGTTGGTTATTCTCTGGTATGTCATGGCTTTTTGTTCATTTAAGCAGCAACCCATTCGGAACCGCTATACTTGCTGGGCTATTCTTAATTGCAGTAATGTTTGGCGTGCACCAAGGTTTTGTTCCGGTATATATGGCACTCGTTGAAACCCAAGGCTTTAACTCACTTTTCCCTATCCTAGCAATGGCTGGTGGTGGGCAAGTTGGTGCAGCGATGGCGTTGTACGTTAAAGCCGCAAAAGATTCAGTATTACGTAACCAAATTCGTGGAGCTATCATTCCAGGTTTCTTAGGTGTCGGTGAACCACTTATCTACGGTGTAACCCTTCCTCGGATGAAGCCGTTTGTCACCGCATGTTTAGGCGGTGCTGCTGGGGGGTTCTTTGTTGGACTCGTGGCTTGGATGGGTTTACCCGTTGGTTTAAATACTGTCTTTGGCCCGTCTGGCTTAGTCGCTATCCCAATGATGACCTCTGCTGATGGCGTGTTCCCAGGGATGTTAGTTTATGTGGGCGGGTTATTCGTTTCCTATTTATTCGGTTTTATTTTTACCTACTTTTTCGGCACTAAAAACGTCGATTTAGATTAATCGCCTCCCTTACATGTAAAAAGCAGCCCATGGGCTGCTTTTTGATGGGTCATATAAACTGCACTTTTATCAGAAAATCATTCCAACCAAATCAGGGGAACGCACAAAGCCGTTAACATCCCCATCACCCAGTTAAAAATAAACCAAGCACGGCGGCTACGTAAAAATAGGCTGATTAATGAACCAAACCCCATCCAAATTAAACCCGCCACTAAGTTAACTACCACAAATGCAATACTCATCATTAAAATAGATTGGGTAAATAATTCACCGGGGAGGCTAAATCCCCCGACAGCGCCTAGCCCCATCATCCATGCTTTGGGGTTTAAAAACTGTAATAAGCCGCCTTGATACCAAGTAATGCTTTTCGCAACTTCGCTATTCGTCTTCAGTGGTGCATAATTTGCCGTCGCTGTTTTCCATGCTAGCCATAGCAAATATAGACTTCCGGCGAATTTTAAGGCGACATGAAGCGCAGGATAGAGCAATAAAAGTGCAGCAACCCCGAATGCGGAGAGATAGAGTATTGACTGCATCCCTAACATAATACCAAGGCATAATATTATTGTATGGCGAAAACCGTAGTTTGCTGCACTTGACGTTAGCAACATATTGTTAGGGCCGGGAGTGACTGCAGCAATGAATAAAAACGTAAAAAGAGAAAAAACCAGCCCCAATGTCATTTATAATTTAGCCTCAAACTCAAATTTGTTTACTTGCATCACAAAAAAATAACAGTATGTTATGTGACTCACAAGAGTCTCCATTAAATAAAAATAAGGCTATGTCAGAAAACTTTCGTCCAATAAGTTGGGCTAAAAATCCACACCTCCAAACATTACTGCCAAGGATTTTCCGTAGAACACCGAAAATCAAACCTATATGGCAGCGGCTTGAATTGCCTGATGGCGATTTTATCGATCTCGCTTGGAGTGAAAAACCTGAGCTAGCGGCACATAAGCCACGTTTAGTGATCTTCCATGGTCTCGAAGGCAATTTTAAGAGCCCTTATGCCCACGGGATGCTAGAAACGGCCCAAAAGCATGGTTGGTTGGGTGTAATTATGCATTTTCGCGGTTGTAGCGGTGAACCCAATCGCCAACAGCGAATTTACCATTCAGGTGAAACCAGTGATGCTCGCTATTTTCTCCGTTGGTTAAAACAAACCTATGGTGATACGCCGACGGCCGCAGTCGGCTATTCTCTTGGTGGTAATATGTTAGCGTGCTATCTCGCAGAAAGTGGGCAAAATGCAGATTTAGATGCGGGCGTCGTGGTTTCGGCCCCATTAATGCTAGAAGCCTGTTCTTTGCGGATGGAAAAAGGAATATCTCAATTCTATCAACGCTATTTACTAAATGGCTTAAAACGTAATGCAACGCGTAAATTGGTACGCTACCCTGGCTCACTACCTTTAAACTTGCTGCAGCTTAAACAACTAAAACGCATCCGTGAATTTGATGATGTGATCACTGCTCGTATTCATGGTTTTGATGATGCGACAGATTATTATCAAAAATGCAGCGCATTACCCAAGTTAGCTTATATCACTAAACCAACGTTGATTATCCACGCTAAAGATGACCCATTCATGGCGCCTGAGGTTGTTCCTGATTTATCATTTTTACCCCACAATGTGGAATACCAAATGACAGAACATGGTGGGCACGTAGGCTTTGTGAGCGGTACCTTGAGGAAACCGCAAATGTGGTTAGAAACACGCATCCCTCAATGGTTAACGCCTTATTTAGATAAGGAAATAATGTGATTATTCCTTGGCAAGAACTTGAACCTGAAACATTGGAAAACCTAATTGAAAGCTATGTCTTACGGGAAGGAACCGACTACGGCTCCCATGAAAAAAGCTTACAAGATAAGGTCAACGATGTGAAACGGCAGTTAGTTTCTGGTGAAATTGTGCTAGTCTGGTCTGAATTGCATGAATCGGTTAATTTCATGCCTAAGGGGAGTTTTTCTGTCTGATGTTTTTATTCTATGGTTCATTTTTACGTCATCATCTATCATGAATTAAGTTGCGGGTTTTCCACATAATCATGTCGTAAAACCATCAAATAAAACTCAAAACCCTAACACCCGTTAATCCGCTTCATGCACTATTGATTAAAATAGTGCTTATAAGCGCAACACAGGGAGTCCACGATGTCCAAAAAGCACCCAATCATTGCTATCACTGGTTCGAGCGGAGCTGGCACAACCTCAACTAGCCAAGCATTTCGTAAAGTTTTTCACCAATTAAATATCCAACCAGCAACATTAGAAGGGGATAGCTTTCATCGCTATACACGCCCTGAAATGGATATGGCTATCCGTAAAGCCAGAGAACAAGGCCGGCACATCAGTTACTTTGGCCCCGAAGCGAATGATTTTGCGTTGCTTGAACAAACCTTAATCGACTATGCAAAAACAGGTTGTGGGCAATCCCGTAAATATCTACATACTTATGATGAAGCGGTACCGTATGGCTTGCAACCTGGGACATTTACCCCTTGGGAGCCACTACCAGACAAAACAGATATTTTATTTTATGAGGGGCTGCATGGTGGCGTTGTCACTCCAGAACATAATGTTGCACAACATGTTGATTTGCTTGTAGGTGTTGTCCCTATTGTCAACCTCGAATGGATCCAAAAATTGATCCGCGATACCACAGAGAGAGGGCACTCCCGCGAAGCGGTTATGGACTCTGTTGTACGTTCAATGGGGGACTATATTAATTACATCACGCCACAATTTTCTCGCACCCATATCAATTTTCAACGCGTTCCTACGGTAGACACCTCTAACCCATTTTCGGCTAAAGCTATCCCATCACAAGACGAAAGCTTTATTGTGATCCGCTTTCGTGGGCTAGAGCAAATTGATTTCCCCTATTTGCTGTCAATGATATCCGGCTCTTTTATTTCAGCAATGAATACAATTGTCGTCCCAGGAGGGAAACTCAGTTTAGCAATGGAATTAATTATGGCACCAATAGTCGAAAAACTAATTAATCAAAAGAACAACAGTTAAATTATTTTTTGATTAAAAAATAAGATGCTTATCATTAATTAAGGTAAGCATCTTTTAATTCAAATATACCAATAAAAATTAAATTTATTTTTAGTTTTTTATTTCAAAGCTGTGTGTGACTTCAACGGTTTTCTCTAACATCAATGCGACTGAACAATATTTTTCAGCAGAAAGTTGAACGGCTCGTTCGACCGCTTTTTCCGTTAATTCATTCCCTGTTACAATAAAATGTAAATGGATTTTCACAAAATAACGAGGGGCTTCTTCGCGACGCTGTGAGGTTAATTTCACCTCACAATCCGTAATATCATAGCGGCCCTTTTGTAGAATCGAAACGACATCAATCGCGCTGCAACCACCCGCAGCCATTAGCACCATTTCCATTGGGCTTGGGGCTTTATCACCTGCATTACCGTCCATCATCACTTGGTGCCCAGACGCTGACTCCCCTAGAAAAGAAAGTCCTTCAACCCACTTAACTCTTGCTTCCATTATATTTCCCCTTGAAATGAAATCGGTTTAAAGGCTACATTGTTCCATAGATACAATGAATGTTATATCAACTTTATTTGGCTGAAGCGATACAGGGAAGACTTTCTTTATTGGATATGCTACAAACAATACTTAGTTGATAGGATTAAGATCAAAACTCAACGGTTTAATTGATCATATTATAGTGTTGATATCAATTTGCGTTACCCAAAGCAATCAAAAACGCTGAAGCAATCAGCTGTTAGATTATTTAAAGGTATATAAGGCAAATTAATATGCTAAGCTAGTGACTTTAAAGCCAGCCTTTCTTGTACGTTTTTCCGAATGGCTGCAATAACATACAGAGGATAACGCTAATGGTTCTCGGCAAGCCACAAACAGACCCTACTCTTGAATGGTTTTTGTCACACTGCCATATTCATAAATATCCATCCAAGAGCACTCTTATCCATCAGGGTGAGAAAGCAGAAACCCTTTACTATATCGTTAAAGGTTCGGTGGCTGTTTTAATTAAAGATGAAGAAGGCAAAGAAATGATCCTCTCTTACCTGAATCAGGGGGATTTCATTGGTGAGCTTGGGTTATTTGAAGAAGGGCAAGAACGTACTGCGTGGGTTAGAGCAAAAATAGCCTGCGAAGTTGCTGAAATTTCATATAAAAAATTCCGTCAATTGATTCAGGTTAACCCTGATATTTTAATGCGCCTTTCTGCGCAAATGGCTAGTCGCCTACAAACAACATCTGAGAAAGTCGGTAACCTCGCATTCTTAGACGTTACAGGCCGTATTGCTCAAACTCTATTGAATTTAGCCAAACAACCTGATGCGATGACACATCCAGACGGTATGCAAATCAAAATTACCCGTCAGGAAATAGGCCAAATCGTGGGTTGTTCCCGTGAAACAGTTGGCCGTATTTTGAAAATGCTTGAAGATCAAAATCTGATCTCTGCACATGGTAAAACCATCGTTGTTTACGGCACACGTTAATTAACCTTTCAGCCTCGCTCTCTTGGCGAGGCGCGCATTTCGAATAGCGTTATAACATGGGTATAACGCTATTTCTCCAAAATACGATTCTTTATATATCATTTTTTAATGAGTGTCGTTTCTTTATATTTTTCTAGCTAATGATCAAACTAAGATAATAGGAGTTAATCATTATTAGGAGATTATTAGTCGTGGAGTTAAACACTCAAGAAAATAATATAAAAAAATCACCTAGCTGTATGGATAATAAAAAAATTACATCCAAAAACCTTTCATTTATTGAAGGATTAAATGTTATTAAACCATTAAATACTGGAGGTTATAAGAAAGTAAATTTCGCTATTAAAACTTGTGAGTTTTACAAGAGAGAACAACCCGAGCTAAGCCAACTACCTTACTCACCACCTGTTGAAAAACTCTTATTGCCTTATACCTATTATCAAGATGATTTAGTTTCCCCATCAGATATCTTTGAAAATAGCATCACTATAGAACATGATTTACCAATAAAAATCAACCTGGAAAATACGCACATGAAAATCACCAGCGCTAATGCCGAGCTAATTAATACCAACAGAAAAAATCTTTTAATTAACGATTTTGGTATCAATAAAATAAAACAATTCTTTTATAATTCGATTGAAAAAATACAATCGACAGGCAAGATTCAAGCTTTAGTGGTTAAAAACAAACTGAATCCTAGAAAGGAAGATTTATACAGCGTTAAGTTCTATAGCAAAAATGGGGTATCTGAAATACAAAAGGCTAACAAACAAGACATAGGGGTTATAAACGAAGAAAAGAACCCTCCTATATCACTTTCAGACAAGGATAAAGAACAATTTATTCAAACTAAAAGTCTAAAAAATGAAATTCATGAACTCGAAAAAAAGATACTACATTATGAACATTTCAACAATGCAGATGATAAATTTAAATATACAAAATCCACTCAAGATTTAATTAGTGAATGTATTTCATCCCCATTTAATAAAAGAAATACTAAATTTAGTGCTACCATTGACACTATGAATGGACTCATTAATGAATTAAATGTTCGACTCAGTTCTCTTAAAAAAAATGAAGAGGAAAACATAAAACTTACATCTAAAAAAAACATATTCAATAGTAATGAGAGCCTAAGCTCAAATTCCTCAAGTTATTTTTCAGAAACAGTTGATGAATCAGGTTATAGCTCAGAAGAGGCTGAAAATAGAGATGTGATTAATAATATTATTAATCAAAAAAGTCATGAGCTAGAAAATCAAAAATTAAAAAATACAGAAACGCCTCATAAAAAAACATACATTCCCGTGAAACCAAAAAAAATAACATATAAATTTAATGGGGAAATTTATCAAACTAACACATCAATATCAAGAGCTAAACATAATAGTAAAATATATCAATTTGCACTAAATGGAAGCTCACCAAAAATAATTTCAAATAATGGAAAGCCAGATACTACAAATTTAGATACTCAATTAAAAAATCACAGGAAACAGTCAATGATTTGAGCCATCTCAAAAAAGAAATAGAAAAGGAAGAAGCCAATTCTACTGAAATAAGAATTCAATTAAATAATTTAACGCATAAGGTAGAAGCTTAATTAAAGCAAAGGTAAGGGTGAGGTGCAGAAAATTCATTTCTGCACCTTTAATACAATGGTTAACCTAGCAACTTCTCAATCGCCATTTCTAATTTCGCCATGCCGCTATTAATTTCGTCTTCCGAAATAATCAACGAAGGCGTAAAACGTAAAACATTAGTGCCTGCATTGAGCATCATCAGCCCTTCTACTGCGCTGGCTTGCAGGATATCTTTCGAACGGTTTAATAATTTGCCATCTAACTCCGCGCCGATTAATAATCCCATTCCTCTGATTTCAGAAAAAATGCCGTATTTATCGTTCAATTTATTTAAATGGGCAACAAACAGCTCACGACGCTTTTCGACACCTTTTAACACTTCTTCAGTATTAATAATATCAAATGCCGCATTGCCTACTGCACACGCTAAGGGATTGCCACCATAGGTGGTGCCGTGCGAACCCACCTCCATGGTTTTTGCCACTTCTTCCGTGGTGATCATAGCGCTGATAGGGAAACCACCACCCAACGCTTTTGCTGTCGTTAGAATATCGGGAGTGACATTGTAGTGCATATAAGAAAATAGCTTACCAGTACGCCCCATTCCGCTTTGCACTTCGTCAAAGATAAGTAGTGCGTTATTTTCATCACAAAGTTTACGCACTCCTTGCAGAAATTCTGATGTCGCAGGGGTGACACCACCTTCCCCTTGTACGGGCTCTAACACCACAGCACAGGTATTTTCATCAATGACCGCTTTGACCGCATCCAGGTCATTAAAAGGCACATGAATAATATCCGCAGGCTTTGGCCCAAAACCATCTGCATATTTCGCTTGCCCGCCAACCGAGACGGTAAATAATGTGCGCCCATGGAAGGCTTGTTTGAAAGCAATAATCTTCGTTTTATATGGGTTATATTTGGTGATAGCGTAGCGACGCGCTAATTTAAACGCGGCTTCGTTAGCTTCTGAGCCTGAATTCACAAAAAACGCACGGTCAGCAAATGTCGCATTCGTAAGTTTTTGTGCTAACTTTAGCGCCTGCTCGTTGGTGAAAATATTACTGACATGCCATAGCTTTTCGCTTTGTTCACGCACAGCAGCCACCAAACTAGGGTGACAATGCCCTAAAGCAAGAACCGCGATCCCACCGGCAAAATCAATATATTCTTTACCTTGCTGATCCCAAACGCGACTCCCTTCACCTTTAACTGGAATAAATTCCGCCGGCGAAAAAATAGGCAACATAACTTGATCGAAAGTCTGCCGATTAACTGCGTGTTGTTCTGCTGCTGCGTATTGTTCTGACATACCCCTCACCTGCTCTTATTTAATGCGATAATGAAAATATAATCATTAAATATGAATAAAAAATCAAAAAAGAGCAATAGCAAAGGGCATAATATGCATAATTAATTTATTCTGAACCAGATTTATAAATTAATATTTTAGAAAATTATTTAGTAATTCATGGCCTTGCTCACTCAGAATGCTTTCAGGATGGAACTGAACGCCTTCTATAGGCAAGGTTTTGTGCCGTATTCCCATGATTTCATCAACATCACCATTATTCAGTGACCATGCTGATACATCAAAAGAAACAGGGAGTGTCTCTGCCGCAATTACCAGAGAGTGGTAACGTGTCACCGTCAAGGGCCGGTTCAAGCCTTTGAATACCCCTTGATGATTATGGTGAATCGCAGAGGTTTTACCGTGCATAACTTCTCGTGCTTTAA
This sequence comes from Providencia sp. PROV156, assembly GCF_028480905.1. Classification (NCBI taxonomy): domain Bacteria; kingdom Pseudomonadati; phylum Pseudomonadota; class Gammaproteobacteria; order Enterobacterales; family Morganellaceae; genus Providencia; species Providencia sp. PROV156. The sequence continues at coordinate 26,036 of NZ_JAMPPE010000009.1, forward strand.
CAACTGATGCACCAAAAGCTTGCCCAATGGCTTGATGCCCTAAGCAAATACCTAAAATGGGAAGCTTACCTGCAAAATATTTTATCGCCTCAAGGGAGATGCCAGCCTCATCCGGTGTACATGGCCCAGGTGAAATCACAAGATGTGTAGGCGAAAGCTGTTCAATTTCTTCGATGGTAATTTCATCATTACGTTTTACAACAACTTCAGCCCCTAACTCACAAAAGTATTGGTATAAGTTGTAAGTAAATGAATCGTAATTATCAATAAGTAGAAGCATATTAGCCTATCCGACTGATTTTTATCATTATATATTATTTCTTATGCATATTTTTATTGTGTTGGCAATCAGAACGATGATTAAAACACCATAAAAATAATAAGGGCGGCTATCATAGCACAGCCAAAGCAGGAAAATAGCCTATTTAAGTCAATGATTATTTTTTATCAGAGAAAATTTCCATATAAAAATCATGGAATTATATTTACATCCCTATAACAAACTCACATTTTGATTAAGAATTACTTTAAATACAATGAAATAAAAGGCGATTAAAACATAATAAGCACTGACACATTTTAACTAACATAGTGAATAAAGAGAAACTCAAAGGGGAAGGAAAAGCGGATTTTAAAAAAAGTGGGCACGTTAAAACAACCTACCCACTGTATTCGACACGATAGTTTTTAATTACTACTGTTTTTTAATCACTAAGGCTTTTTAATCACTTCAGCAGAAATGATTGTAATTGGCTCTACAGGAACATTTTGATACGGGCCGACGTTCTCTGTTTTTACTTTAGAGATTTTATCTGCAACATCCATCCCTTTCACCACTTTACCAAATACGGCGTAACCGAAGTCACGTTGTCCGTGGTCTAAGAACGCGTTATCAGCAACATTAATAAAGAATTGGCTCGTTGCGCTGTCTTTATTTGCAGTACGTGCCATAGAGATAGTACCGCGCAAATTACGTAAGCCATTATCTGCTTCATTTTTGATTGGGGCACGGGTTTGCTTTTGCTGTAAATCTTTATTAAAGCCACCGCCTTGGATCATAAAACCTGGAATAACACGGTGGAAAGTAGTTCCGTTGTAATAACCTTCATTAACATACTGAACGAAATTTTCTGTCGTAACAGGGGCTTTTTTACTATTCAGTTCTAATTCGATATCACCCGCCGACGTGACTAGCTTGACATAAGTCTCACCCGCAGATAAAGCAAGAGAAGATGCGCTCATTGCGCAGACGGCCAAAAGTGGCACAAAAATTCGTTTTAACATGTAAGGTCCCTTTCGTTATAGCTCATTACAACTGCAATCAAGCAATTCTAGAGTGAAGCTAACAAGAATGCTGAAGATTTACCTATATTTACGCCCAAAAACAAAAGTGCATCAAATGCGTTAAATTCTAGACCACTTTCAGCAAAAGGCGTCATGAATAATGGCTATTTTTCTATTATTACAATTGCGCGGCTCATAACACAGGAAAAATAATACCAGATTCAAAGAGAAAAACCGTTGAGGGGAGATTTCAAGTTGTCGGGAAGTGCTAAGCAAAGCTATAATCCCCAAGCCTTTTGAGGCTAACTCAGGGAGAACGACAAATGGCAATTAAAAATCATAACTACCAGATGGCAAAGTTTGTCATCAGTGCACCCGATATCCGTCATCTACCTAAAGATACTGGAATTGAGGTGGCTTTTGCTGGCCGCTCTAATGCGGGGAAATCCAGTGCGTTAAACGCATTAACACAGCAAAAAAGCTTAGCACGTACCAGTAAAACACCAGGAAGAACTCAGCTAATCAACCTATTTGAAGTTGAGGAAGGCGTTCGCCTTGTTGACCTTCCAGGCTATGGTTATGCCGAAGTTCCTGAAGAAATGAAACGTAAATGGCAACAAGCACTCGGGGAATATCTCCAAAAAAGAGAATGCATTAAGGGGCTGGTTGTATTAATGGATATCCGCCATCCATTAAAAGACCTCGATATGCAAATGATTGAATGGTCTGTTGCGATGAATGTACCCGTTTTAGTTTTACTCACAAAAGCAGACAAACTGGCCTCTGGAGCAAGAAAAAAACAACTGATGGAAGTTCGCCAGGCATTGGCTCCACTTGAAGGGGATATTGAAGTCGAATACTTTTCAGCACTGAAAAAGATTGGTATCGATAAACTCCGCATTAAGCTAGATAGTTGGTATAACACACCGGCTTGATTTCTTTTATTGTGAGTCAGAAATGGCTCATAACACCCTTACGTATTCTAATCCACTGAATTTTAGATAAAAAAATGCTCCAGTCAAAAAACTTGACTGGAGCAGCTAATATTCAGCTAAATCCGATTACGTGAAGTAAAAGGTCTGAAAGATAGAACATCTTACCTCTGTACCCTACGCCTATTAATGTACTTTATTTTTCGCTCGAAAAAAAGCCTTTTTGTAATTTTTTTTCAAAGCTTTCTACGATTCAGCACAGAAATATGAATGAAATAAGCTAAAAAACGGATTTTAATTACATATTTATGAGATGTATGTCGCATAAAAATGTTAATCATTTTCTTGACTGTCATCACAAAAATAATTGATTTATTGCAGAGTTATATTGAATTTCTAGATAATAATTTCAAATGCATAATTATCTGTTATACCTTCGCTTAAACGTAAAAAACCCCCAGTAATTGATTATCCAACTCTTGGGGGTCTCTTCATAATGGAGGTTCTATATATTCAATATGATTAAAAATTAGTGGGCTTCATCCCAGTTGTCACCAATTCCCACATCCACTTTTAATGGCACATCCAGTTTCATGCTTTGTTCCATTAATGACTGGACCTGAGCTTGAACACGCTCTAATTCAGACTCTTTGACCTCAAAGACCAGCTCATCGTGAACTTGCATTAGCATATCTGCATGCGGTTTTTCAGTTTGCAACCAATTATCAACGGCAATCATGGCTTTTTTAATGATGTCCGCTGCGGTTCCTTGCATTGGGGCGTTGATCGCTTCGCGTTCTGCCGCTTTACGGCGCATTCCATTACTCGACTTAATATCCGCTAAATATAAGCGACGGCCTTCAAGTGTTTCAACATAACCTTGTTCAGAAGCTTGTAAGCGTGTGTTTTCCATATAACGTAATACACCAGGGTAGCGTTCAAAGTAGAGATCCATATAGCGTTGAGCTTCACCACGAGGGATCCCTAATTGACGCGCTAAACCAAATGCACTCATGCCATAGATAAGCCCGAAGTTAATCGCCTTGGCACTACGACGCTGGTCACTGGTGACTTGTTCCAGTGGTACACCAAAGACTTCAGCGGCCGTTGCTTTATGGATATCTTTCCCTTCCGCAAACGCAGTTAATAGGCCTTTATCTTGAGATAAATGCGCCATAATACGTAATTCAATTTGTGAATAGTCCGCTGCCATCACTTTGTAGCCTTCACGCGCGATAAAGGCTTGGCGGATCCGGCGACCCTCTTCCGTTCTAACTGGAATATTTTGTAGGTTAGGATCTCGAGAAGATAAACGCCCCGTTGCTGTAACAGCTTGGTGGTAAGAAGTATGAACACGCTGAGTACGCGGGTTAATCATGAGTGGCAGTTTATCCGTATACGTGGATTTTAATTTGGCTAAACTACGGTGCTCAAGCAACAATTTTGGCAATGCATGGTTTAGCGCTAATTCTTCAAGCACTTCCTCATTCGTCGATGCTGCCCCACTTGGCGTTTTCTTGATCACTGGCAACTGCAATTTTTCGAATAAAATCGTTTGTAATTGTTTTGGTGAAGCGAGGTTAAACTCCTCCCCCGCAAGCTCAAAAGCTTCCTTTTCCAGTTCAGCTAAACGAGCGGTAATCACTTTTGACTGCGCAGCAAGCACGTTAGCATCAATTAGAACACCTTTACGCTCCATTCGGACTAACACAGGCACAAGTGGCATTTCAATATTCTGGAAAATGTGATTAAGCTTAGGTTCAGCCTCTAATTGTGGATATAACGCTTGATGCAGTAATAGCGTGACATCTGCATCTTCCGCCGCATAATTAGCGGCTTCTTCTAAAGCAATTTGGTTAAATGTCAGCTGTTTTTTGCCCTTACCTGCGATTTCTTCAAAGCTCACGGTTTTATGGTTCAAATGGCGATCGGCCAAGCTGTCCATATCATGGCGTCCCATCCCCGCAACACTGTTTAACACATACGATTCCAGCATGGTGTCATAACCGATACCTTTTAATTCGATGTCATAATTTTCAAGAACTTCTGCATCATACTTCAAGTTTTGGCCAATTTTGAGGATGTTTTCACTCTCAAGGATAGGCTTCATAAGTTCCAAAACCTCTTCCAGAGGAAGCTGTACTGGCGCATCAAGGTAATCGTGACCTAATGGTAAATAAGCGGCATGCCCCGGCTCAATTGCAAATGACATCCCCACTAAACGAGCTTCTTGGGTATCTAAACTATCGGTTTCAGTATCAAAAGCAAATAATGATGCTTTGCTTAATTTTTCAACCCAGCGCTCTAAATCGGCTTTTTCTAGAATCGTTTGGTAATTTTCGGCACACAATGTTGGCACAGTTGGGTTTGATGGCTTCACAGGTGACGCTGCTGGTGTTGGGCTAGGTTTCGCACTTGAGCCTTTACCCTCCATCCAAGTCCCATTTTCAACATCGGCTAGCCAACGTTTAAATTCATAACGGCTGAATAATTGATGCAGTTTATCCACATCTGGCTGAGCAACTTGTAGCTCTTCACATGTTTTTTCCAGCTCAACATCCGTTTTAATCGTCGCTAATTGGTATGATAAAAAAGCAACATCACGGTTTTCAGCCATTTTAGGGGCTAACGTTTTAGAACCTCTAAAACCTAATGGAGCAATAGCCTCAAGGTCATTATAAATTGCTTCTAAGCTACCAATACCTTGCAGTAAAGCGAGTGCTGTTTTTTCACCAACGCCAGGCACCCCAGGAATATTATCTGACGAATCCCCCATTAATGCTAAAAAGTCGATGATAAGTTCAGGGGGAACACCGTATTTTTCTTTGACTTCATCAGGCCCTAGAATAGTGTTATTCATGGTATTGATGAGCGTAATGTTAGGCTCAACTAATTGCGCCATATCTTTATCGCCCGTACTAATTAACACTGGCGTACCTTTTCGGCTTGCTTCACAGGCTAATGTCCCGATGACGTCATCGGCTTCCACTCCTGAAACCACCAGTAAAGGCAAGCCCATCGCTTCCACCATTTCATGTAATGGGGCGATTTGAGCGCGTAAATCATCAGGCATGGGTGGGCGATGTGACTTATAGCTTTCAAACAATTCATCACGAAATGTTTTTCCCTTCGCATCAAAGACAACCGCTACATGGCTAGGTTTATACTGCATAATTAAACTACGTAGCATATTAAGCACGCCATACATTGCCCCTGTAGGCTCACCAGCACTATTGGTCAGTGGAGGGAATGCATGGTAAGCACGGTATAGGTAAGAGGAACCATCAACCAAAATAAGAGGGTTTTCTGCAATCTGAGCCATAATCTGTCATCATCTTTTTAGTCAGGAACGAATACCAATAGGATGCCATAATGTGGCCTCAGATACATCCCAAGTTTTATATTCCGCTTAGTTAGATAATTAAAAACACACCAAATCATCCACTATTATAAGTACACCATTGATTACAGTTAATTAAAATTAATCACGCCGATTAACTAAGTATCTGACTAACATCCTGTGGATAAGCTTGTGTGTAAATTTGTGTTACTCAGTAAATTCAACAAGTAATATGGCTGTTAACAATATAAACAGAAAAGTAAAATCAAAGGGTTAGCGCATAATTGAATGGGTTTAATACAGGTGAGAGAAAGTCTTTGAATTGTGGATATTAATAGAAAAAAAGAGACGATGGCGAGTATACCACCGTCTATTTACGATTATTTTTTATTTACTAAGAAGTTCACAACATTAGAGAACTCTTTGCCGTAGTCCGCTGCGTTATCAACTGAGATACCGTTATTACGAACTTGGTATTTACCATCAACAAATAATGCAGGAACACCGCGCAGTTTTAAGTCTTGCGCTGCATTTTGCTGTTTCGCAACGATAGATTTCACAACGAAGCTGTTTAAAGCTGCATCATACTCTTCACCAGAAATACCTGCTTTGATAAAGGCATTACGGATATCTGCTTTACTGTTGATAGTTTGCGTTTTTTGGATACCTTCAAACAGGATAGGTGTGACTTTGTCTTCTGCTTTCAAGACAATCGCAACGGCCCAAGCTTGAGTTAAATCGGCACCTAAAGGGCCAAGAAAATCAACGTGATAACGTTCCATTTTCACGCCTTCTGGTAAGTTTTTCTCTACAGTTTGAGGCACTTTATACACGCTCTCAAATTGATAGCAGTGTGGGCAATAAAACGAGAAGAACTCCAGAACTTGAGGTAAATTTGGTACAGCTTTAACATCAGTATACTCTTTACCTTCCGTGTAATTTGCCGCTGCAGCACTAAAAGACATGGCAATACCAAGCAAAGCCAACATAATTTTTTTCATAGACTACATTCTCCAAAAACAAAAACTTAAAAGTTAAAACTGAGGGGTTAACTGCAAAGGGGCGTCTTGCAACCGTTCAATCTGTTGATTAAATTCGAGCGATTGTTTTTGCCAAAAATCATCAGCTTGTAGCCATGAAAATGCTCGAGGAAACGCAGGGTCTTGCCAGCGGCGGATAATCCACCCGAGGTAATGTACCATACGCATTGCTCTAAGAGGTTCAATAAGCTTCAGCTGTTTTACATCAAAATCACAAAACTCATTATACGTTTCTAATAACGTATCCAATTGAATGACTTGTTCTTGGCGAGAGCCATTAAGTAGCATCCAAAGATCTTGGACTGCTGGCCCATTTCGGGCGTCATCAAAATCCACCAGCCAAGCTTCATCACGCCACAGAATATTGCCTGGGTGGCAATCACCTTGTAGGCGAATTGATGAAATTGAGTCAGTCCAGTGTAATTTTACTTGTGCAATCAATGCATCTAAAGACTCTATAAATTGAGATTTATAGCGTTCTGCAATCAAAGGGCTTGAGGCTATCACTTGGCGAGGCTGTGCCAAATACTCATCAAGACCCATTGTCGGACGAAATGCAAAGTTTTTACGCTGGCCAATTTGGTGTATACGTCCTAGCAAATGGCCTACACTTTCTAATTGAAACAAGTTATCTGTTTCATATTGTCTGCCACCGATACTCGGAAAAATTGCAAATATAAACCCACCAAACTCCAATACCGTTTGCCCAGCAAACTCAAGAGGCGCTGCGACAGACAGCCCTTCATCTCGAAGCTCTAAAGTGAAATCGTGCTCTTCTTGAATTTGTGAACGGTTCCAACGCTCAGGACGATAAAATTTAACCACATAACGTTGCCGATTTTCGTCTTGGAATTGATAAACCCGATTTTCGTAGCTATTTAATTCAAGCAGACCTGATTCGGGGTAAACCCCGACTTCCATTAAGGCGTCTAAAATTAAGTCAGGGGAGATTCCACTAAAATGGAAATTCGAATGTTCTATTTCGTCCATCGCGTTTTAGTCTTTAATAATGCCACGGGCACGCAAAATAGCGGTTTTAAAGTCATCTTCATAATCTTTTTTTAAACCCGGGATCGCTTCATTGCTATCCGAACCACGCATTTTTAAATGATAAATTAGCACATCATCTGTTAATTCAGATAAACTGCCTTTAAAACCTGCTTCATCAGCCAGTTTTTGCAATAATTCTACCAAGTTTAAATCTGAATTATCTTTCCAGACAGGATGCAGAAGCTCAATAACTTCATTTAAGCGATGGCATTTCATGTTTATTCCTTTATCACGAATATTCGATACAAGTTACCAATAATCATACAAGAGAAAAAGCGAACTGTTGTCAATCTACGTAAAGTTTAACTGCAATACGCACGAATATTCATTGATTTTATAGCAAAATAGAATAAATTTTAGTAATTACTATACTCGAAAGTGTTTTCTAGGAATGTTGAAACATTTTCTTGAAGATATTCAAGGATATTGAACATGTCATTTCGTCAGTTAATAACTGGTGTGATACTTGCTGGTGGCCGAGGCTCTCGAATGGGTGGTCAAGATAAGGGATTGGTACTTTTATCGGGAAAGCCCCTCTATCAACATATTTTAGCACACTTGCAACCCCAAGTTGGCGAAGTACTCATCAATGCAAACCGTAATCAACCGCGTTACAGTGAAAGCCAATTGACGGTTATCTCTGATTTAAATAACCATTTTTCTGGCCCATTAGCAGGAATGCAAGCGGCTTTACACCATGCCAAAACAGATTGGTTACTGTTTGTGCCTTGCGATGTTCCTGCTTTCCCTCTCAATTTAGCGGAAAAAATGTTCAATGAGAAAGAAAAACATTTAGCCTGCTACGCTTGTGATACAGAACGAGAGCACCCTACGTTTGCTTTATTGCATCGCTCACTAAAAGCTCAACTTGATGATTACCTTGCAAGAGGTGACCGTAAATTAATGCTCTTTATGCATGAAATTAATGCAAAAGGTGTTATTTTCTCACCCGAATCGGGTTCATTTGCGAATCTTAATACACTGGAAGATAGCCGTAACTGGGAGTTACAACAAAAAGAATTATGAAGCAAAATACTCTACCCCTACTTGGAATTACCGCTTATAGCGGCACAGGAAAAACGACTCTATTAAAAAAAGTTATCCCTCTGCTTAAGCTGCGTAACGTTCGTGTTGGTTTAATTAAGCACACTCACCATGACATGGAAGTGGATAAACCGGGCAAAGACAGTTTTGAATTACGTAAAGCTGGCGCAAACCAAACGCTTGTTGCCAGTGAAAAGCGCTGGGCGCTGATGACCGAAACCCCCGAAGCTAATGAAATGGATCTACACTATTTAGCCAGTCGTTTCGATCACACAACATTAGATCTGATTTTAGTTGAGGGCTTTAAGCACGAACCGATCGATAAAATCGCATTATTTCGCTCTGAAGTGGGCAAACCTCTCAACGGTTTGATAGATAACTATGTGGTGGCTGTTGCCAGTGATGAAATCATTGATACCAACGTGCCACAATTAGATATCAATAACCCAGAGCAAATCGCAGATTACATTGTGTCTTGGTGGCAAAAAAGCAAGTAACTCTCTGATATTGCGTCTATCGTTTAGATAAAATAGACGCAATTTAGAGATTCATTCACAATAACCTAAAAAACACTCATGACCCGTACTCAACGTTTACTGACCCTATTGCAGATACTCAAAGAAAATCGCTATCCTATTACGGCTGAAGCACTTTCATCACAACTTCAAGTTAGCGTGCGTTCTATCTATCGAGATATTGAATCCCTGCGTGATCAAGGTGCTGAAATTATCGGGGAAGCCGGTATTGGTTACCAATTAAAAGCTGGACTATTACTACCGCCTTTAGCTTTCGATGAAAATGAACTTGAAGCCTTAATATTAGGTTTACGTTGGGTAAAAAGTAACGCAGACACTGAACTAAAAAACTCAGCAATACGGGCGATAAGCAAAATTAATGCTGTAGTTGCAGGTCATTCACAGAAAATCCTAAATCAAAATACCTTATTTGCCCCCACCACACATTTCTATGAAATTAATGACGTCATTGTTAAAGACTTACGTTTAAGTTTACGAGAAGAATGCAAAGCCAAAATGACTTACCTTGATGGGCAAAATCAACCTAGTGAACGAATTATTTGGCCAATTGCCATTGGTTATATGAAAGACTCCCAAGTATTAGCCGCTTGGTGTGAATTACGTGAAAGTTACCGCCATTTTCGTTTAGACCGCATTCAGTCTTATCATGCACTTTCAGATAAACTACCTTACCCCAAAAATTACCTACTAGAGCGCTGGCAAAAAGAAGTCTTGTGCGTCTCTCCTGACAATTTCTGACACTCCACTCCCTTATAGTAAGCACTCAACTTCATATAAGGAAATCACCATGAGCAAACTGGTTCTTTTTACTAATTCAATGTCACGTGGCAACACGGTCGACCTACTATTAAAAATTTTAGATGTTCCTTACAAGCGTATTGAATTAGGTTATGGTGCAGATATGCACACCGCTGAATATCTTGCAATTAACCCTATGGCAAAAGTCCCTGCGCTTGTTGATGGAGATGCTGTTGTCACTGAAACTGCTGCAATTTGTTTGTATTTAGCAGATAAATTTATTGAAAAAGGTTTAGCGCCAGCCCTGAATGACCCTAAACGTGCAGATTACTACCGTTGGTTCCTATTTACTGCAGGTCCAATTGAATCCGCCTTCACTATCAATAACTTAGGGATTCAATTAGATGAAGAACAGCAAAAATCTTCTGGCTTTGGTTCTGTCGAACGCACAATGGCCTGTTTAGAAATCGGTTTAAACAATGCTAAACCGTTTATTTGTGGTGAGCAATTTACTGCTGTCGATGTGTATGTCGGTGCATTTGTGATGTTTTTAGTCAAATACCAAATCATGGAAACCACCCCTGCGATGCAAAAATACCTTGATAGCTTAGCGACTATTCCTGCGATTGCAGAACTGTTGACAAAATAATGCCCAAAAAAAAGCTAAGCTCAAATGAACTTAGCTTTTAATTTAAATAACCAATACTTAACGCATGGTCACAAATTCTTCTGCCGCTGTTGGGTGAATGGCCACCGTATTATCAAAGTCTTTTTTGGTTGCACCCATTTTTAATGCAACCGCAAAGCCTTGTAAGATTTCATCCATACCAAAACCGATACCATGAATACCCACGATTTTTTCTTCTTCACCCACACAGACCAATTTCATACGGCAAGGCTGACGATGCGAAGTGACGGCGGTATACATGGCTGTGAAAGATGACTTATAGCATTTAACTTTATCAGCACCATATTTTTCAATCGCTTCTGGCTCAGTTAAACCAACTGTACCAATTGGTGGGTGAGAGAACACCACCGTTGGGATATTACTGTAATCTAAGTGCTCATCCGGTTTATTATTAAATAAACGTTCAGATAAACGACGACCCGCAGCAACCGCAACAGGGGTTAACTCAACGGCGCCAGTATTATCACCAACCGCATAGACACCCGGTACATTGGTATTTTGGTATTTATCAACCTTGATATAACCTTTTTCATTCAGTGCGACGCCTGTGGCTTCAATATTCAGGTTATCTGTCATTGGTTCACGACCAATAGCCCAAATTAATGCATCGACGGTTTGTTCTTGGCCATTTTCCAATTTTAATGTCAGTGAACCATCTGCATTTTTCACGACTTCTTTCGGAATTGATTCCGTATGCAGTTTAGGGCCTTCCGTATTCATGACTTCCACTAATGTTTCGACAATCAGTGGGTCAAATGAACGTAACGGGGCATGTTTACGCACAAATAAATGCGCCTCTGCGCCTAAACCATTTAATACACCAGCAAGTTCAACGGCAATATAACCGGCACCCACAACCGCAACACGTTTTGGCAATGCTTCAAGTTCAAAGAAGCCATCAGAAGTCATGCCATATTCTGCACCTGGGATAGCAGGGATCACTGGACGCCCGCCAGTTGCAATCAAAATATGGTCTGCCGTGTAGGTTTCACCATTTACCTCAACAGTATGGGCATCAATAAAACGTGCAAAACCATTGATGACATCAACTTTATTATTCCCTAAGACACGGTCATAAGACTGGTGAATTCGGTCAATATAAGCAGTACGACTATCAATAAGTGTTTTCCAATCAAAACGATTAATTGTCGCATCAAAACCATAATCGGGACCATAATTGCGAATAGCTTCCGAGATTTGTGCCGCATGCCACATCACCTTTTTCGGTACGCAGCCCACGTTAACACAAGTCCCACCTAATGCTTTCGCCTCAATTAAGGCACATTTTTGCCCATACATTGCTGCACGGTTCATCGACGCAATACCACCGCTTCCGCCACCAATTGCGATATAGTCGTAATGTTTGCTCATAATTTGGTTATTCCCATTGATTGAATGATTTATGAATGCATTTTCTCGCATCATGCTATTGATTGTCATGGCATAAATAGCGCTTTACGATAGATAACACCTGTTAATTTAATCGGTATTACCTATCAAAAATACAGTTTACTCTGGCACAATCCACTCAACTAACGTATGCCCAGTGCCTTCTGGGACGAGTGTTTTATGTAACCATGGCAGCACATTCTTCATTTGCTGCTCAAGTTTCCAAGGTGGGTTGATCACTATCATACCGGATGCCGTCATCCCACGTTGGTCGCTATCAGGACGTACCGCCAATTCAATTTGTAATATTTTACGAATGCCTGTTGCTTCTAATTGATTGACCATACGCTTAATTTGTTGACGCAATACAACAGGATACCAAATTGCATATATTCCTGTTGCAAAGCGTTTATAGCCTTCCACCACCCCTTTCACGACCGCTTCATAATCCGTCTTCATCTCATAAGGAGGGTCCATCAGCGCAAAGCCACGTCGACTCTGTGGGGGTAATTTCGATTTTAGCTGTTGATAGCCGTCTTCCTTGAAAACTTGCGCGCGGTTATCCCGTGAAAATTCTGTACGTAATAACGGATAATCGCTCGAATGTAGTTCAGTTAATACCAGCTTATCGTGTTCACGTAATAAATATTTTGCTAATAATGGTGAACCCGGGTAATAGCGTAAACGCCCATTATCATTCAATTGGCGCACAATATTCATATACGGCAATAATTCCTCAGGCAAATCAGGTTGCTCCCAAATACGCGCAATCCCTTCAAGATATTCACCTGTTTTTTCTGCATGTTCCCCCGTTAATTGATAACGGCCAGCACCTGAATGTGTATCTAAATACAGAAACGGTTTTTCTTTCTCTTTCAGAGATTCAATGATCAAGCTCTGTACTGTGTGTTTTAACACATCAGCATGGTTGCCTGCGTGAAAGCTGTGACGATAACTTAACATGTAACGTTTGTTTCCTGAGGAAATTCAATACTAGCCACTAAGATGACTATTATTAAATAGGTTCTTTAAAGATAGCCCTTTTGAACAAAAAATAGACCGGATTTATTCATCCGCGTCATTATAGCTAAAATTGACTACAAATGTCATAACCATAGCTGTGTTAAAATTCACATGACTGAAAAGAAATAAAACGCTATCCTAAACACAAATTTTAAAATAAACAGAGGTAAATGATGAATAAACTACTCCTTACAACTAGTATTTGTATTTCCTTTTTTGCTAGCGCATCAGTAATGGCAGCAAAAACACAAAATGGCTGCGAAATAAAGAAACAACGCATTCAAGAACAAATTGATTACGCAAAACAACATGGTAATCAGCATCGAGTTAAAGGCTTAGAAGAAGCATTAGATAATGTGAATCGTTATTGCACTCCAGAATCTTTATATCGTGATAGTCAAAAAGATGTAGCTGAGAAAACAGAAAAAGTGCAGGAACGCGAAGCTGAGCTGCAGGAAGAAAAATTAAAAGGCGATGACAGTAGTAAAATTAAAAAACGTGAAAGAAAACTCGCAGAAGCTCAAGCAGAATTAAAAGAAGCCCAAGCTGAACTGCAAGTTTATAAAGATGCGCTTTAATTTCTAACGCCCCTTTTCCTCTGATTAATTAACCAGTTGCTTTGACTTTAAACAAACGTTCCAATGACTATTTGTCTCTTAAAACAGTCATTGGGATGAAGTTACTGTCCAATTTAAGCTATAGTACTATGCATATCATTCATTTATAGGCATTAAATAGGTCGAAAAGTCAGACAACTTTTAGTTGCGGGAAAAGGGGATTAAATGTCGAATACGCAGGAAGAAGAACAGAAAGATACTAATAAACTGAAAGCGACACTGAATAAAAGTATTGATGGCAGTAAAAAAGCAGTGACCTTCTCAATGCGAGTTGTGAACTTTATTTGTGCAATTCCTTTTATTGCTCACATCATTCGTACCGTGCAACGTTTTAATGACCGAATGGGGAACCAGTTTGGGGCTGCAATTACCTATTTCTCCTTTCTCTCTTTAATTCCCGTTTTAATGTTTTCATTCGCCGCTGCCGGTTTTGTATTAGCCAGTAATCCTGAATTGCTTGAAAAATTAGTTCGTGGAATTTCTGCAAATATTACTGACCCTACGCTCGCAAATACATTAGAAAGAACAATAGACACCGCAATCCGCCAACGTACGACAGTTGGGCTGACAGGATTGGCTTTAGCCGTGTACTCAGGGGTTAATTGGGTTAATAACTTACGTTTAGCTATTTTGGCACAATCACGTTCTGTATGGGAACGTAATGAAGATGAACATGAAAATATTATTTTCCGCTACATTCGCGACTTCTTTGCCTTAATTGGCCTACTTATTGCCTTAATTGTGACAATTACACTTACCTCTGTTGCTGGCTCTGCACAAGCGACGATTGTCAGTACGCTTGGGTTAGATGGTATAGAATGGCTTAAACCTGCTTGGACACTGATTGGTTTAACAATATCAATTACAGCTAATTTCCTACTATTTTTATGGATTTTTTGGATCCTACCGCGTATGCAGCATCGCCGCAGGTCACTATTTAAAGGAACATTGCTTGCAGCTATTGGGTTTGAAATCATTAAATCCATCATGACATGGATTTTACCTAACCTTGCTTCGTCACCTTCTGGAGCTGCGTTTGGTTCAGTACTTGGCCTAATGGCATTCTTTTACTTCTTTGCGCGTTTAACCTTATTTTGTGCAGCTTGGATAGCAACTGATGAGCCAAAAGGTTCATTGGATAACGAAATAATTAAATAACAACTTATTGGGCGGTAAGACAAACCGCCCTACCACTGTTTAAAACTAGCGTTTCATTTCTTCTGCCAACGTTCTAACCAATAAAGACGCAGACATCTCACGAGCTTTCGCCACATTCTGCCCCGCCCAATATGCCGCAAACTCATCGCTACCTGACTTCATTGCTGCTGCATTGAGCTGCTTACCAATATCATAAACCAATGGATAATCAGGTAATTGACTTGTCTCATAGCCGTTACCTGCTCGAATAAATTGATTAGTAATCCCTCTCGCTGGGCGCCCTGAAATAGCAGAAGTTAGTTGAGTGTGATCCGCTGTTTGCAATTTGATCTTAGCTCGATAACCTGCATTCGCGGCAGATTCAGGGCAAAGTAAAAATGCTGTGCCTAATTGAGCGGCAGCAGCACCGCACTCTAAAGCCCTATTGATATCTTGCCCATCCATTATGCCACCCGCAGCAATCACAGGTAAATCAATATGTTGAGAGATTAACGTCACTAATTCATAAGTGGTGAGTTCTTCATCTAAAGCTTGCAAATCAAACATGCCTCGATGCCCTCCCGCTTCAATACCTTGTGCAACAACAGCATCAATTCCAGCCAATTCAATTTGTTGTGCTTCTTGTAAATTCGTTGCCGTCGCCATGGTATAAATACCATGTTGTTTCAATTGCTGTACCACCTCGATGGATGGAATATTAAAATGAAAACTCACTACTGCAGGTTTTGTTTCAAGTAACATAGATAACATTTCTGAGTTATCTAAAAAAGTGTGATAAATTTCATTGAGATAGGTAGGAGGAGTCTCATTAAATTGAGCGAAATAAGGCGCTAAATACTGGCTCCATGCCAGTTCATTATCAGGATGACGTTTCGCAGGTAAATGGCAGAATAAATTGACATTGAATGCTTTACTTGTCAGTGCTTGTGTTTGAGTAATCAATTGGCGAGCTTGTTCTACTGAATTTGCACCTAGGCCTAGTGAGCCAAGCCCTCCAGCTTCTGAAACCGCAGCGGCTAGCGCCGGAGTAGAAACTCCCGCCATTGGGGCTTGTATGATGGGATAACGCAAACCTAACCGTTGTAGAAATATATTCGAGCTATTCATGTTATTTCCTTTACTTCAATGTCTGGGTACATTTTATGTTCTTATATTGAGGATAAACATAGCACCAAATTTATATAAAAAGAAAAAACACTGGCCATTGTGTCATCGCCATATTGTCACTTTAAGCGCATTTAAAGCGTACAGGGATCGTATAGATATGATTAAGATGCCATATATCCTCATCTTAATCATTCAATAATGAGATTATTATGACCACCTCTATTCAACAACTCGAAAATTTAACTTGTGGCGTCGTCCTTTACTATCATAATCAAAGCAAAAATAGCGTGGGTGCCTTCTGTGCTAGAGGAATGGATATTGAAGGTAGGCCTCTTACTGTTGATACACCACTACGAATTGCCAGTAATACAAAGACATTTACCGCAGCTGCAATTTTACGTCTTGCTGAAATGGAAAAACTCAGTATTGATGATGCAATATCTGAATATATTGACCCTCAATATAATACGCTACTCAGTACCCAATATAATACTCACGCTATCACTATCCGCCATTTACTGGAGCACAGTAGTGGCCTGCTAGACCATGCAGATGGTGACTATCTAAAAGCCGTTCTCAAACAACCTAACTATGTTTGGAGCCGAACAGAACAAATCGAAATGTACATGCGTAAACAATTTCCCACGTTTTCGCCTGCAAAATCCTTTATCTATTCAGATACGGGTTATATTTTGCTCGGTAATATTATTGAACGGATTACGGGGCAATCTCTTGGCCTAGCTGTTAGGGAACTTTTGCATTTCGATTCTATTGGTCTCGAGAGCGCCTATTGGGAGTCATTAGAACAACCGCCGCAAATCGCAGCACCACGGGCTCGTCAATATTTAGGTAAATTGGATGGAACACATATTCATGCTTCCATGGATACCTATGGCGGTGGGGGTTTAGTTATGTCATCGAAACAAATGGCTACCTTCCTAGAAGCCTTGTTTGAGGGGGATATTTTTTCATCACCGAACACGCTAAAGACGATGCTTAGTATGGGCTCTCACGAAGGTGCAAAACTTTACCGATTAGGCATTATGGTTAATGTGGTCAATGGTATCACCCTGTATTCCCATTTAGGCTTTTGGGGATCTGTAGCCTATTACGCACCAGAAGCAAAAATCAGTGCGGCAGGATTTGTTGATGACAGAGAGTCGCGAGAGACTCTAATTCGCGTTATTGAATCGCTATTAAGCCAATAACATTAATGAAAAGGTAGCCACTGAATCATTCAATGACTATCTTTTCATATATCTATCTTTTCATGTTTATTGTGAGGTGTGGTTTTCTTCTGCTGGTGCAGCGGGAGCCGCTTCTGTTGGTACTGGCGCAGCAATTTGGGGCCATAACACCTTGGTAAATTTCTGGCGAATTTGTTCTGCATCCATCATTTGTTTATCTTTTGGCTGCGCTAATACAAACGCTGCCTCTTGAGATAATAACCGACGGGCTTCCATATTCACCTGTTCAAGGCTTTGTGATGCCAAGAAAGATTGCCTTAACCGCTGGTATTGTTCAGGAGCAATGTCAACCACCCCATTTTGTTGGGAAATCAAACGTTGGCTAATCAAAACATCAGTACTCGTACGCGCATAGGCTGCAAATAGTTGCGATAACTGCACTTGTTTTTCTTTAAGCATATCGTCAAATAGCTCAGCAGCAATACCATTTTGGTTAATCGATGCAAGCTCACTCGCAACAATATCCGTTACCGCTGCCATTTTTTCAGGTGCTGCTGTCACCGTTAACGTACAACTGGCTTTCTGATATTGCACACGACAATCTAACCCCGGAACAACTTCTCCTTGATTAAATTTTTGATTGAACGCTTTTTGCAAAGAACGATAAACCGCTTCACGTGCTAAATCGCTCGACCAATAACGCAGTAAAACATTTGAGTCTTTAATGGGGAGCCAATCAATATCCCAAATTAATGAAAGCGTATCCTGTGCAGGCTGTTCCTGTAAAATATCAATAGATTGTGGTTTTACCGCCGATAGTACTGCAACAGAAACAGGTTCAGAGCGCCTACCTTCTAATGATGAGAAAGTTTGTGAAATTGAATCAGATAACATTCGAGAATCAACATGGCCCGCTACATATAATGTCATGACGTCCGGTGTGTACCATTTTTGATAAAAAGAATTCACACTATCAAGAGCTACAACATCATTCGGTTTTTGGCCTGGGTCATACCCCATCATCGTTGACCCCTTTAAACGCGCTCGCCAAACGGGATCATTGGCATTTAAAGGAAGTGTTGCAACTGGGACATTTTGTGCTGTCAAACCATTATGTAATGTCGTTTCTGTATACTCAGCTCCTGCAACAGAAGTTGCTAACCAGCTGAGTGCTTGCTTAATTAAGTCCGGGCGATTATTCGGTAAACTTAAGCTATAAATGGTGTAGTCATAAGAAACAACAGCGGGTGGAATTGGCATGTCAGGGTCTGTGGCCTGACGCCAGAAATCTTGTAATGTTGCTGTTGGAAATGCTTCAGTTTGATGAAGCAACGCCATTTTAGGAATGAGGTAACTGTACCCTTTCTCGCTCGCTTTTTCTGTTAATGAGCCTGTTTTAATTGCTAACCTAAGCTGGATACGATCATTAGGACGTTGCGGTGTTTGTAATAATTGCCAGCTAAAGCCATTTTCTAGCTTCCCTTGCTGCCATGCTGGATCAGGTTGTAAAGGCTCAGCTCCCGCTAAATGCGCGACTGAGAATAATACAACACCAATGATATACCGAACTTTCAAGCCCTGCATGTAAACCCCTATGTGTTTTATATCTTTATATTTAACCGCAAATAGCAACAGATAAATTAACGAAAAACGTGAACTTATCGGGTTAAACGATATAGTTTGGCTTTATTCCATTTTTCATTGTTACCGCTATAACGATATTAGACCATAAAGCTGAGTTCATGTTCATGACTTAATCTGATTTTTGCTGTTTTCTTTGACGGTTATACCCTTTTGCAAGTAAACCGAGCTCATCGTCACGATGATATTCAGACACAACAATTTGATTAACTTCAGAATTTGTCTGTAATTCAATTGCGATTTTACGTAGCGGCCTTATTATCATACGACTGACACACCACGTCATTCCAATAGCAATAATGAGTACCAACAATAAATAAGTTGTTGTCATCAAAGCAAGGGTATTTAGCGCAAACCGATAAACACGGTTAGGATCCACTTGTAATGTTAAATACCCTTGAGGCTTCGCTTGCAACACAACATTTCCATACGCATACAATGGTACGGTCATTTCGACAGGGATCCCCACAAAATGGGTAACCCAATTGGGTATCGGCTTCGGCGTTGCAAAGCTTAGGTTCATTACCGTTGTGCCATCAACAGTAATAATCGCGTTTCCCATAATGCCTGATGTCTTTAAGCTTATCAGCAGCCGTTTAACTTCATTAAGGTCGGAGCTTAGGAGGGAATCTGTTAATGGTTTTTGAATTTGCACTACAGCGTTACTGAGCTGGTCTAAATAATCTTGCTTACGTTGTTCAACTAAGTAACTGAATTGAATAGCTAAAAAAAGCGCAAGTGATAGTAGCGTAATCATAAAGAATACGACCATACTTTTTAATGTTAGTGAGCGTTGGACTCGGGTATTCATTTGGCCACAACCTTTCTAATCAAGCAGCTTTTTAAAGAAAACGGAAACATCAGTCAGTATACTTGATTTTATCCGTAAAAGAGTAGCTTAAAAAGAAAGAT
Organism: Providencia sp. PROV156; assembly: GCF_028480905.1. NCBI lineage: Bacteria > Pseudomonadati > Pseudomonadota > Gammaproteobacteria > Enterobacterales > Morganellaceae > Providencia > Providencia sp. PROV156. Next base: position 45,722 of record NZ_JAMPPE010000009.1, read on the forward strand.
TGGGTATTTAGGACAAACAGCATGTTAAAGCGGCTTAAAGTGGCACTAGAATAAAAGACGGCAGAAAGTTAGCCTTTCCACCGTTTCACTCCTTAACTCACGACAACCGTTTGTTTTTCATCTTCATCAACCGCAAAACACGCAACTAACTGTTGGTTATATTCCTTCAATGTTGGTTGAAATTGAGTACACTGACCAAATGCTCTACGGCAACGCGCTGCAAATGCGCACCCCGGTGGTGGGTTTAAAGGACTTGGTAACTCTCCCGTTAACTTAATACGTTCGCGCCGAGCGTCTGGGTTCAACCTTGGTGTCGCTGATAATAACGCTTGAGTATAAGGGTGAAGAGGGTTATTAAAAATCTGCTCTTTTGTTCCTTTCTCCACACAGCGGCCTAAATACATCACCATGACTTCATCAGCAATATGCTCTACCACCGATAAATCATGTGAAATAAAGACATAAGACAAACCTAAATCTTGCTGTAAATCCATCATCAGATTTAATACTTGAGCACGAACAGAAACATCCAGTGCGGAAACGGGTTCATCTGCAACCACAATGTCAGGGTCAAGCATTAAACCACGTGCTATCGCGATACGCTGGCGTTGACCACCAGAAAACATGTGAGGATATCGGCTATAGTGCTCTGTTTTTAAACCCACTTTAGCCATCATCGATAATACTTTTTCCTTGCGCTGCTCTTTCAACAGTGAAGTATTAATCAATAACGGCTCTTCCAAAATTTGCCCCACCTTTTTACGTGGATTCAAAGAGCCATAAGGGTTTTGAAACACAATTTGGATTTTTTGGCGACGCAGTTTCTCTGCAGACTTATCTTTTACTAACAAGTTTTGGTCTTGGTAATACAACTCGCCCTCAGAAGGTTGCTCAATCATGGTTAATAAACGACCTAATGTCGATTTACCACACCCCGACTCCCCAACCACGGCCAGTGTTTTACCTCGTTCTAGCTCAAAAGAGACTCCATCCAATGCTTTTAAGGTTTTTTCAGCAGCAAAAACCCCTCTTTTGACGGAATAATATTTTTTCAAATCCACCGCTTTGAGCAATGGAGTGTGTTGTTTATCACTCATAATGTTGGCCTCCCCATATCATCCAGCGGCATATGGCATTTGACTTGGCGATCACCAACGGTTTGTAACATTGGCTCTTCTTGACGGCATTTCTCCGTTGCATACGGACAACGTGGGTTCAATAAACACCCTACAGGCCTATCGTATTTTCCGGGGACCACACCAGGAAGTGAGGCTAAACGGGATTTATTCGTCGCAAATTCCGGCAAGGCACGTAATAGCGCTTGTGTATAAGGATGGCGAGGATGTTTAAAAATATCACTTGCTTTGGCGGACTCCACCACCTGCCCCGCATACATCACAATAATATGATGCGCAGCTTCTGCCACTAAAGCGAGGTCATGCGTGATAAGCACTAATGCCATATTTTCTTGCTGCTGCAATTCCAACAATAATTCAATAATTTGGGCTTGAATAGTGACATCTAATGCCGTTGTCGGCTCATCCGCAATCAATAATTTAGGCCGGCATGCTATTGCCATAGCAATCATCACACGCTGGCTCATTCCTCCTGACAATTGGTGAGGATACACATCTAAACGTGATTGTGGGTCAGGGATACCCACCATGTCTAACAGGTCAATTGCCCGTTGCTTACGCGTACTTTTGCTGCCGCCTTGGTGGACTTTCAATGCTTCCATAATCTGATAACCCACCGTAAAACATGGGTTTAAACTGGTCATCGGGTCTTGGAAAATCATCGCCACATCGGCTCCAACGATTTGCCGGCGCTCTTTTTCAGGGATTGACAGTAAATCTCGCCCATCAAATTGCAATGAATTCGCCATCACTTTTCCCGGGTAATCAATTAACCCCATAATAGCCAGTGAACTCACTGATTTACCTGAACCAGATTCCCCTACAATACCAACGACTTGGCCTTTATCAACGCTATAGCTGATGCGGTCAACGGCGCGAAACGGTGCCTTTTCGTCTCCGAAATGAACCGAAAGTTGTTCTACATTTAACAATGCCATTTGGTTACCTCATCACTGCTTGAGTTTTGGATCAAATGCATCACGTAACCCATCACCCATCAGGTTAAACGCAAGCACCGTCAATAAAATTGCCAGTCCAGGGAAAGTCACAACCCACCATGCGCTTTGTGCAAATTGCAGCACATCAGACAGCATCGTTCCCCACTCAGGAGTTGGTGGCTGCGCGCCCATTCCGAGGAAACCCAAAGCAGCCATATCTAAAATGGCATTCGAAAAACCTAAAGAGGCCTGTACAATCAATGGTGCCAAACAGTTAGGCAAAATATTCACGAACATTTGGCGTACTGCCCCTGCACCCGCAACACGAGAAGCCGTCACATAGTCACGGTTGACTTCCACTAAAACAGCCGCTCGTGTTAATCGAATATAGTGAGGTAATGCAACAAACGTCAAAGCAATCGAGGCATTAACAATCGAAGGTCCAAAAATGGCGACCAGTACCAAAGCTAATAACAAACTTGGCAATGCCAACATGATATCGACAACTCGCATAATTAATGCGTCAACGACACCACCAAAATAGCCAGCGATCACACCAATAGTGACCCCCATGATTAACGACAGCACAACCACTAAACAACCAACTAGCAGTGACAGGCGGGCGCCATACATTAAACGAGAGAGTAAATCACGCCCAACATCATCAGTGCCTAAAATAAACTGCCAACTTCCCCCATCTTCCCAAACTGGCGGAGCAAGTAAGAAATCACGAAATTGTTCATCTGGAGCATGTGGAGCTAATATACCTGCAAAAATCGCAATCAGTACCATCAGGATAATGTAGAACATCCCGACAACTGCCCCTTTGTTACGTTTAAAATAATGCCAAAATTCTTGTAATGGTGTCATCGGCTGTGGGGCGCTGACAACGGTTGGCTCAGTAGATTGAGACATTTAGCGCTCCTTATTTCTTATGACGAATACGTGGGTTTACAATGCCATACAGCACGTCGACCACTAAGTTTACGAAGATAATCAGTGTAGCAACCAGCAGAACTCCCCCTTGTACCACAGGGTAATCACGACGCTGTAGCCCTTCGATTAACCAGCGCCCTAACCCAGGCCATGAGAAAATAGTTTCTGTCAAGATAGCCCCTGCTAACATCACCCCAACCTGCAAACCAATCACCGTAACAACGGGTAATAATGCATTGCGTAGTGCGTGAATTAAAATTACGCGAGCGCGGCCAAGACCTTTAGCACGTGCAGTACGAATATAATCCTCTCCCAATACTTCCAGCATTGACGAGCGAGTCATACGCACAATAACGGCTAATGGGATCGTACCCAAAACAATGGAAGGCAATATCAAGTGCTCTACCGCATCAATAAAATCGCCATCTTCACCCCAAATTAGGGTATCAATTAGCATAAAACCGGTCAGAGGCTGGGAATCATCAAGAAAAACAGTGTCACTCACTCGTCCTGCAACAGGGGTGAGGTCTAATTGCACCGACACTAACATGATGAGCATGATCCCCCACCAGAAGATAGGCATTGAGTAGCCTGTTAAAGAAAGGCCAATCGCAGTATGGTCAAAGATTGAACCACGTTTTACTGCGGCTAAAACCCCAACTGGGATCCCTACAGAAATTGCAAAAATCATGGCACAAGTTGCCAATTCCACTGTCGCTAAAAAACGGGGCAAAAACTCTTCCCATACACCGATGCGACTTTTTAAGGAAATCCCTAAATCACCATGAAATATCCCATTGATATAATGAAGATATTGTTTCCAAAGTGGCTGATCAAGCCCTAACTCTGCCATTAAATAAGCATGCCTTTCAGGGGATAGTCCCCTTTCACCGGCCATGATCATCACCGGGTCGCCTGGGATCATGTGGACAAAGGCAAAAGTCAATAATGTAATACCGATAAACGTGGGGATCACAAGCCCCAATCGTCGGAGGATAAATTGCAACATATCCTGAATCTCTTTAATAATGCCGTTGACGGCTCTTAGTCCGTTTGGCTACTCAGAAAATTGCTTTTCCGGGTGCTCACAAACAACTTAACTTCTCTGCTTCTTCTAGAGAAGAAAACGCCCTCCGCTCTAAACCAGCAACGAAGGGCATAGACAGATTAGATACGATTACTTCTCAATATCGACGTTTTCGAAGTGGTGCTTGCCTAGTGGGTCAACCACATAGCCTTTGACTTCTTTACGTACAGGTTCAAACACTGTAGAGTGCGCGATAATCAGGGCTGGCGCCTGCTCATTCATCACAACTTGCGCTTGTTTGTACAGTTCGACTCGCTTGTCATGATCTGCTGTTTGGCGCGCTGGTTGGATCAAGTTCTCAAAGCTTTCATTACACCATTTTGAGTAATTAGAACCTTGCTCTTTTGCTGCACAGCTAAACAAGGTTGCAAAGAAGTTATCAGGGTCCCCATTGTCACCCGTCCAACCCATCATTACTGTTTGTGGCTCACCATCTTTCGCACGTTTGAGGTACTCTCCCCATTCGTAGCTAACAACTTTTGATTTAACGCCAACTTTTGCCCAGTCTGCTTGGATCATTTCCGCCATACGGCGTGCATTTGGGTTATATGGTCGTTGAACAGGCATTGCCCACAGGTCAATTTCAAAACCATTCGGGAAACCCGCTTCTGCTAATAAGGCTTTGGCTTTTTCAGGATTATATTCGTAATCGTTTACCGCATCGTTATAGCCCCACATTGTCGGTGGGATAAGGTTTTTCGCTTTTTGGCCTGCACCTTGATAAACCGCTTCGATAATTGCATCTTTGTTCACCGCCATAGACAGTGCTTGGCGAACCTTTTGATTATCTAATGGTTTTTTCTCAACATTATAAGAGAGATAGCCGACGTTTAGGCCTGGTTGCTCCATTAATGTAATGTCTTTATCTTGCTTCATGCGCTCTAAATCAGCCGGATTTGGATATGGCATGACTTGGCATTCATTTTTTTGCAGTTTTGCATAACGAACGGAAGCATCTGGTGTGATAGAGAAGACTAAACGGTCAAGTTTAGGTTTTGTACCCCAATATTGGTCATTGGCTTTATAAAGAATACGAGAGTCTTTTTGGTATTGTTGCAGAACAAATGGGCCCGTTCCAATTGGGTTTAAGTCCACTTTCTCTGGCGTACCCGCTTTCAACATCTGGTCTGCATATTCAGCAGAAAGAATCGATGCAAAGTCCATTGCCATATCAGCTAAGAATGGTGATTCTGGGCGAGTTAATGTGATTTTTACTGTGTTATCATCGACTTTTTCAACTTTATCGATAATTTTATCCATATCCATTCCCATAAAGTATTCGTAGCTACCGCCTGAAACTTTATGATATGGGTGATTTGCATCTTTTTGGCGCATAAATGTATAAATCACATCATCTGCGTTAAGATCACGGGTCGGTTTAAATTCTTTGTTAGAGTGCCATTTGACACCCTTACGTAGATGGAAAGTGTACTCTTTACCATCATCACTCACTTCCCAGCTTTCCGCTAAACCCGGTTCAATTTCCGTTGTTCCTAATTTGAATTCAACTAAACGGTTATACAGCGGGATAGAGCTTGCATCATAGGTTGTTCCTGATGTGAACAACTGTGGGTTAAAGCCTTCTGGAGAACCTTCAGAACAGTAAACTAACGTTTTTGCCTGTACTGTTGCTGATACTGCTAATGCTGCCAATGTAAGTCCTACAGTCAGTAGACCTGTCTTTTTAATAGAGCGCATCTGTATGCTCCTATGGTGTTCATGTTGTTTTGCTTGATGTCTAGATCCGTCATAAAAGCGACAGATGTAGTATCTGTATTTTTTGTTATTCATTGTGCAATTAATCAACTGTCACTCACTTCGTCAATAGCCACATTTACGCTCCACCCACAATTCATGTAACATATTAGAAACAATTAGCATTGCAATTTAGCTTAAAATTTCATAATGAAGTGCAAGATGCAGGTGTTATAACCATATAATTAGTAGTGAATAGGGTTTTATATCGAGGTTATTTATTTTTATATTTGTGATTAAGTGCTGAATTACTGAACGAATATAGTGCTTTTATTGGCATGATACGAAATAAAACACTAGAGAGAATCGATGTGGAAATTATTTTAGTATGTAATTATTTAGTTTGTTTTTTATGCAAATAAAAAACATTCAACTGCTTTCACTAAACATAATTTTAACCAATTGATAACTTAAAGAATAAAATAATACTGGCTGTAGTTTGTATTCTTATTTTCCAAAGTACAGAATATGCTTTAATACTGATGATAAAAACTACAATTGCCTAATATTACCTAGGTCATTTTAAATAGATACAATCACCAGCTTTAACCCTATGATTTAATTAATAATGAAATTTCATTTGAAGGCTCGAACTCATTGAATTTACCAGTAGTCGGTCAGTTTGCCAAACTGGCGCTTCTACAAATAAATGATATGACAAACTCCCAATTTGGCCTTTAGCTCCGACTCTCCCTCCCAGCAATAGGTTTTCTTTCCAAAATGTGGCTCTATCATTTGATGTTGTACCTAAACCTAACGAGGTATATAAAGCCATATGCGGCCATGGGCTCTGCCAGAGCACCTCGTTTTGTAGCTTTAAGCTATTATCCCCCATTTCAAGGTGCTCAGCTCCACCGATAAAACCACTAACACCTCCAAAACCAGTAAGTGATCCTTGGTCTAATAAAACATCTAGCTTGTCACGACTTAATTGCATATCAAATTGGCTTTGATATTGAAAAGGGGAGGCTTCCTTCATTGCTGAAGCCGAAATCTGTAAAACCTGTGGCTTATTTAAACCCGTAATTTGCTGTACATTGGTACCAAACCAGTTAGTTCCTTGTTTATACGTTAATGTAACTAAAGCACTTCCCCGTAAAAAATTGACCTGATGAGTTAACCCACCAATGATGTAATGAGCCAAGCGTTGTTGTGTTCGTAAGTGTAGGTCAGCCAAAAACGTGTCACTTTTTTGGCTTTCAGACCCTAGACTTAATGAAGTTACCGTTTTTTCTGTTCGTTTTAATAAATATTCGGCTTGTAGTAATAAGAAGCCGTTATGCTGCTGTAGTGGTAAAGCGACATCATTGCTGGTAATAACTGTTTTATTTTCCTGATACCCACTAAATATTGAAAACAACCAATATTGATAGGGGAGAGAGTAAAATAATATTGCTGATTTAATTTCAGTTTCTTCTGTGTTACTAAACTGACGGCTGATTTCTGAATATAAAAAATCACTTCGTAAAAAAGGATTGGCGACCATAAAAGTATGGCCAACAGTGCTACCGACTTGCCGAGAAATTGAGTGTGATTCAAAAGAAAGTGCACCTTGGAATTCGCGTCGGTGCTGGCCTACCACGACAATTTGCGTGGCATTCCCATAAGTATCATCAGGAATTAGTTTGATATGGAAAGGAAGTAAAGATGTATTTTGCAAATTGTACAAGCCTTGTTCAATTTGCCGTAAATTAAGCGTATCACCTAACTGGAAAGGAAATATGTGTGGTAATGATTTGTCTTCTGACTGCTCATTTTGATAAACCACAGAAGAAACCGTTCCTGCTATTATTTTTGCTTGCAAAATACCAAACAGAAAAGTTTGCTCAGGGTAATACAAGTAAGAGGTCAGATAGCCTGCATGAATTAACTTCGCCGTAATATCATCTGCATAGTTGAGTAAGCCTTGTTCATCAATACATTGGCCCTCTATCTTTTGCCGCCATTTATTGACTTGGCTAACAGCTATTTCCTTAATCTGCTCAAGCCCAATAAAATGTACTTGGTTTATCATAATACAAGTAGATGGCATCTCAACAATACCATTTGGAGGGGCTATAGGCGCGCTATAAGCTTTAAAGCCAATAACGGTATAAAGACTTAATAAGAAGAAACAAAGATGTATCGATAAAACGTTATTAACTTTCATTAACGAGTCCTTGTAATGAAAAAGCGTTTTTACCTAAAACAACATGAGTGAATCAGCTTATATATCAACAGAGATAGGTTATTGAGTGCAAGCCAAGTTAGTCTGAAATAGTTGGGGTGAAAAATAAGAAGGGATATAAACGAAAAAACCCACCTCAATGAGGTGGGTTCTAAAATTTGGTCGGCGAGAGAGGATTCGAACCTCCGACCCACTGGTCCCAAACCAGTTGCGCTACCAAGCTGCGCTACTCGCCGAAAACGGTGTGAATAATACTGCCAAGAACGGAGATCGTCAACCCATTTTTCGCCAATTCTGTTCGTTTGCTGATAAAACCACCAAAACAGTAAGGCTTATATGCAAATTACCTTATTTTAAGTAAAAATAAGCACTAGAATATTTTAGTGCTTATTTATCAAACAGGTTAGCGTTTATAAAAATAACGTTAACTACAAGCTAATAACCTATTTTTAAGGCTATTGAAGCAAAGAAATATCCGCTACTTTTAAGAACAACTCACGTAATTGGCTTAATAGCGTCAAACGATTAATACGAACCGCTTGGTCTTCATCCATTACCATAACATTTGCAAAGAATTCATCTACGATATCGCGTAAAGAAGCTAATTCAACTAAAGCCTCTTGATAATTCCTTTCTGCAAACATTGGCGCAAGTTTATCTTGCAATACCACAACATGGGTCGCAAGTTTGACTTCTTCAGGTGTTTTTAGAACAGAAGCTAAAACGTTATCAGCCAATTTTTCTTCTGATTTGCTCAGAATATTGGAAACACGTTTATTTGCCGCTGCAAGTGCCTGCGCCTCTTCTAATGAACGGAAGTGAGTAACGGCTTTCACTCGTGCATCAAAGTCAGCAGGTTGTGTTGGATGACGAGCTAATACCGCTTGGATGGTATCAATACTATAGCCTAATTCTTGATACCAAGAACGGAAACGACCAAGCATGAACTCGACAACGTCATTAACCACATTTTTATTGGTTAATTTATCACCGTATAAACGAGCTGCTTCTTCTGTCATTTCAACAAGATCAAGCTGGTAGCCTTTTTCTACGATGATGCGTAAGACACCTAATGCAGCACGGCGCAAAGCGAATGGGTCTTTATCGCCTTTAGGATGTTGGCCAATACCAAAAATACCAGCAAGCGTATCCATTTTTTCAGCCAATGCTAATGCGGCTGAAACATCAGTCGATGGAAGTGCATCTCCAGAAAAACGCGGTTGGTACTGCTCTTTTAAAGCTAATGCAACGTCTTCTGACTCACCATCATGGCGTGCATAATGCATTCCCATAACGCCTTGAGTGTCTGTGAATTCAAACACCATATTAGTCATTAAGTCACATTTTGCTAATAAACCAGCTCGTGTTGCATGGTTTACATCCGCACCAATTTTGTTTGCAATCCAGCCAGCTAATGCTTCTAAACGGTCAGTTTTATCACGCAGTGTACCTAATTGTTTTTGGAACAATACAGTTTCTAAGCGTGGTAAGTTATCTTCCAAACGTTGTTTACGGTCAGTTTTAAAGAAAAATTCAGCATCTGCTAAACGCGGACGTACAACTTTTTCGTTACCTGAAATAATTTGCTGAGGATCAGAAGACTCAATATTTGCCACAAAGATAAAATTAGGCATTAACTTGCCCGTCTTATCATAAACTGGGAAATATTTTTGGTCCCCTTTCATGGTATAAACTAGCGCTTCTGAAGGAACATCTAAGAATTTCTCTTCAAATTTAGCTGTTAAAACGACTGGCCATTCAACCAATGAAGTCACTTCTTCAAGCAAACTATCTGTTAAGTCAGCTTGGCCACCAAGAGCCTGAGCCGCTTTTTCCGCATCTGCTTTAATAACCGCTTTACGTTCTGCGTAATCTGCCATGACTTTACCGCGTTCACGTAAAATGGCTGGATATTGTTCCGCATTATCAATAGTAAATTCAGATTCACCCATGAAACGGTGACCACGAATTGTGCGCCCGCTCTTAATACCTAAAATTTCGCCATCAATAACATCACTACCCAGTAACAATGTTACCGTGTGCACAGGGCGAACAAATTGTGTGTCCTTATCTGCCCAACGCATTAATTTAGGTATAGGTAATTTGGCCAATGCACGGCTAACCATATCAGCCAGTAATTCACTGACTGCCTGCCCTTTCATTTGGGCACGATAGAGTAGCCACTCGCCTTTATCCGTGGTCAAACGCTCAGCTTGATCAACGGTAATACCACACCCGCGAGCCCAGCCTTCAGCGGCTTTAGTTGGTTGGCCATCTGGACCGAATGCTTGAGAGATAGCAGGGCCACGTTTTTCAATTTCACGGTCTGGCTGTGAAGCCGCTAAATCAGCGACTTTAAGTGCTAACCGGCGAGGAGCAGCAAACCACGTTACTGCACCATGAGCAATATCTGCCCCATCAAGTTCAGCCGTAAAATTTGCAGCAAATGATTCAGCTAATGAACGAAGAGCCTTCGGCGGTAACTCTTCGGTGCCGATTTCCACAAGGAAAGTCTGTTGAGTCATGACAGCCTCTTAGTTCTTATGACACATAGGGAATCCAAGCGCTTCACGAGAAGCATAATACGCTTCTGCAACCCCTTTGGTTAGGGTACGAATACGTAAGATATAGCGCTGGCGTTCAGTAACAGAAATGGCTTTACGTGCATCGAGTAAGTTGAAAGTATGAGCCGCTTTCAAGATACGTTCGTATGCAGGTAGTGGAAGTGGCGTTTCCAAAGCCAGCAAGTGTTGAGCTTCTTTTTCGTACTCTTCAAAGCATTTGAAAAGAAAATCAACATTTGCGTATTCAAAGTTATAGGTTGATTGCTCAACTTCGTTTTGATGATAGATATCACCATAGGTAGTTTTACCCAATGGGCCATCACACCAAACAAGGTCATACACGCTGTCCACGCCTTGGATATACATCGCTAAGCGCTCTAAACCGTATGTAATTTCACCTGTTACTGGTTTACACTCAAGACCACCGACTTGCTGGAAGTAAGTAAATTGAGTGACTTCCATCCCATTAAGCCAGACTTCCCAGCCTAATCCCCAGGCACCTAATGTTGGGTTTTCCCAGTTATCTTCAACAAAACGAATGTCGTGAACTGTTGGGTCAACACCTAATTCTTTTAAAGAACCAAGGTATAACTCTTGGATATTGTCTGGTGATGGCTTGATGATCACCTGAAACTGGTAATAGTGTTGTAGACGGTTTGGGTTTTCACCATAGCGGCCATCAGTTGGTCGACGAGATGGTTGAACATAAGCCGCTGCAATAGGCTCAGGGCCTAATGCACGCAAACACGTCATTGGGTGAGAAGTTCCAGCGCCGACTTCCATGTCCAATGGTTGAACAATGGTACAGCCTTGACGCGCCCAGTAGTCCTGTAATGTCAGGATAAGACCTTGAAAGGTTTTGGTATCAAACTTTTGCATGTTAGATCCGCACGCGATACGTAAAATTTAATGAAAGTACGCCAGTATACCCTTTGACCGCAAGATATACAGCATTGAATATGTCTGTATTTATTCTAAAAATAAAAAAAAATACTTTCACCCCTTTTAAGCTGGTTATTTATACAGTATAAATAGTTTGTTTTTTGAAGCAAACCAATTACCATTGTAAAAAGGATGAAAAATGGATACCGCACTAACACGTTGCCATTGGGTCAATCAAGATCCTGAATATATCGCTTATCACGACCATGAATGGGGGAAACCCACTTATGATAACTTAACATTATTTGAAATGATCTGCCTTGAAGGCCAACAAGCCGGGCTCTCTTGGTACACCATTTTAAAAAAACGCCAAGGATATCGTGATCTATTTCATCATTTCGACCCTGAAAAAATTGCATCAATGAATGAAGACGATATTGAGCGACTCATGCAAGATACTCGGATCATCCGTAATCGATTAAAAATTAATGCAATTATTGCAAATGCAAAAGCTTATTTAGCCATGAAAGAAAATGGTGAAGACTTCTCCACTTTTATTTGGCAATTTGTTAATGGCCAACCCATTGTCAACGGTTGGGAATTCTCATCGCAAGTTCCTGCGGAAACAGAACTTTCTAAGCTTCTCTCCAAAGCGCTCAAAAAACGTGGGTTTAAATTTGTCGGCTCAATTACTTGCTACGCCTTTATGCAAGCAACTGGCATGATAAATGACCATTTAGTGAATTGTTGCCAATTTAAATAAATTAGTTTTTATCGGTGTAACTCATCGAGTAAAAAGAAAAATAAACCACCAAAGCATTAACATTGCAACATTTTACACCGCTAAATATATTCATATTGATATTTTATATTAATAAAAGATAGAAATTGGTGGTTGAACTCTGAGGTGCAGCGGAGTATGTTTTAAATTCCATTAACAATCTAATAAATATATGTGAATAAATGCGATGATATTTTCTAAATTTGGCAATAAATTTGCTAAAAATTCAGGTATTTCATTATTAATGAAAGACTTGAATGAAGGCATAAGAACCCCTGGCTCCATTATGTTAGGGGGAGGAAATCCTGCTCATATCCCTGAAATGGATAAGTATTTCCAAGATCTGTTAGCTGAGATGTGTGCTAATGGCCAATTGACGGACACTTTATGTAATTATGATGGTCCTCAAGGTAAAGATGCCATGTTGAAAGCGCTTGCAGCAACGCTAAAAGCAAAACTAGGTTGGAATATTAGCGCGAAAAATATTGCCCTATCTAACGGCAGCCAGAGTGCTTTTTTCTATCTATTTAACTTGCTAGCCGGTCGCTTTGAAGATGGTATCACCCGTAAAGTGCTATTTCCTCTTGCCCCTGAATATGTCGGTTATGCAGACTCAGGTCTTGATGATGGCTTATTCGTTGCTAATAAGCCACAAATTGAATTTTTACCTAATGGTCAATTTAAATACCGAGTCGACTTCAACACATTAGAGGTTACTGATGATATTGGTGTGATTTGTGTGTCTCGCCCAACAAATCCGACTGGTAATGTCATTACTGATGAAGAAGTTGAGCATTTAGACCAACTAGCTAAACAACATAATATCCCACTATTAATAGATAATGCTTATGGTGTTCCTTTCCCTGGCATTATCTTCAGCGAAGCTACGCCATTTTGGAACGAAAATGTCATTCTTTGTATGAGTTTATCTAAACTTGGTTTACCAGGAACTCGATGCGGTATTATCATCGCTAACGAAGAAATCATTGAAGCTGTTAGTAATATGAATGGCATCATCAGCCTTGCTCCTGGTGGCATAGGCCCTGCGCTTGCCTTAGAAATGCTTAAAAAAGATGACCTTATTTCATTATCTAAAAATGTAATTGGCCCTTTTTATAAGCAACGTGTAGAAGAAGCCATCGAAATTATTCGTCGTTATATTCCAGAAGATAAGTGTCTAATTCATAAGCCTGAAGGTGCTATTTTCCTTTGGTTATGGTTCAAAGACTTACCAATTAATTGTTTAGAACTATATCAACGCTTAAAAAAACGCAGTGTATTGATGGTACCGGGTCACTACTTCTTTCCTGGTATTGAACAAGATTGGCCACATGCACATCAATGTATGCGCATGAACTATGTCCCTGAGCCAGAAAAAATTGAACAAGGGATCAAGATATTAGCTGAAGAGCTTGAAAAAGCTTATCAAGAAGTGACCTGCTAGTTGTGAAACGACAAGGTACTTTTAGCCCTGTTATTGTAATATTTAGGTAAAAAAAAGCCCTTTCATATAGAAGGGGCTAAAAATTAGCGAGAACTCCGTAATTGAAATCAAATTAACTTTTCAATACGAATATCATTCAAAACTATTAGAACATCTTTTCTATTTGGTTATTGCTTAAACAAAAGCACTTTTTGCCCCTATATATCGTGATACCTTTCATTACTGCCTTATACATCAAACATCAAAATCCAACTATCATATTGAAAAAGCTATAATTTTAGAAATTTCAATAGAATTTCTGCTATTCATCGGTTTAACAATCACATCTAGCTAAACCGCCCAAAATAAAATAGCCAGCAATTGTGGAGAAATAATTCTTAAAAACATCGCTAATGGATAAACCGTTGCATAAGACAATGCCGGAGCACCGCTGGCCGCATGAATATTATTTGCAAAAGCCAGTGCAGGAGGGTCTGTCATAGAGCCCGCTAGCACCCCACAAAGGCTCAAATAGTTCATTTTGCCAAAAATTCGAGCTACAACACCTGTAATAAATAGTGGTACAAACGTAATCAATAGCCCATAACCAATCCACGTTAGCCCATCGCCTTTAATTAAAGTATCAATGAAGCCACCACCAGAATTGAGCCCAACAACAGCGAGGAACATGACGATTCCCAGTTCTCTCAGCGCTAAGTTTGCACTCGGAGGCATAAACCAATATAAACGCCCTATAGTCCCTATACGACCGAGAATTAGAGCAACAACCAGTGGCCCTCCCGCTAACCCCAGTTTCAGCGCAGCAGGAAAACCAGGAACAAAAACGGGTATTGACCCCAGCACAACTCCAAGCCCTATCCCGAGGAATACAGGTAACATTTGAACTTGCTGTAGTTTCTGTTTCGCATTACCTAACAAAGCGGTGACGGCTTCGATTGACTCAGGACGTCCAACAATATTTAAAATATCACCAAATTGTAAAACCGAATTGTTATTAGCAACTAAATCAATACCAGTACGGTTTAATCGTGTCACAACAACATCATATTTTTGTTTTAAGTTTAAGTCTTTCAGCCTTTTACTTAGTACGGCATCATTCGTCACCACCACACGAACGGAATGCAAAATAGAGCTTGATGTCGACAGGGATACGTCAACTTCCTCACCTAATATTAAACGAACTTTATTTAAATCATCTTTTAAACCAACAACGTGCAATAAGTCACCTAAATGAATTTCTGTGGTAGGCTGAGGAACAACCAGCATGTCCCCACGTTTTAATCTTGAGCAAACAATAGCTTCACTACCAAGCAGTGGGATGTCTTGCATCATTAAGCCATCAAGATTGGCGTTACGAATGGCAATGTTCATCGTCTGCAGAGAGTCGCGCTGTTGAAAAGTGGAACTATTAAATGCAGAAGCTTCTTTCTCTACTGAAATTCTAAAGATAATGCGTACTAACCACATCACCAATAAGATGCCACAAATCCCCATAGGGTAAGCCATGGCATAGCCCATCCCCATCTGGCCAACAAGATTAGGGTCAGATCCTAAGTCAGTTAAAATTTGCTGACCAGCACCTAAAGATGGCGTATTCGTTACCGCCCCTGAGAAAATACCTAGGATAATCGGTAATGGAATATTCGCGACTTTATATATGATTGCTGTTACCACCGCGCCTAAGACAACGACCATCAACGCAAAGCCATTTAGTTTCAGCCCAGAAACGCGTAGAGAAGAGAAAAAACCAGGCCCAACCTGAATACCTATCGTGTATACAAACAGTATCAAGCCAAATTCTTGAATAAAATGCAGCATGTCTTTATTAAGTTGCAAGCCATAACTTTGGGCGAAGTGTCCAACAATGATCCCCCCAAATAGAACACCACCAATCCCTAGCCCAACACTACGGATCTTCCAATTTCCAATCCATAGCCCTAAAGCAGCAGCTAACGCCAACAAACTTACAGTAAGAGCTAATTCACTCATAGACCGCATCCTTTTGACGACAAGTTACCCGTTAAACACACCCAAATAGGTGATAAAACATACTACTGAATCGATTATGCCAAATAGCATGAGGGTAATATGTGCCATAGAGCACAGTTCAGAAGGAATAAATGATCTATTTTTTTAGAATTTTCAACCTGATAACAAATATAAAATAGTATGTCTTTATTTCTTAACGTTATTTATCATTCATAGAAATAGCTACTTAAGACAAACATTTTTAGTTAATAGCTACAAGTAAACTATTAACTAAAAAAATACATACGGTTAAATAAAATAATAATACGACACCATTATTGTGAATTTCTTGTTTTTAGTTATTATAAGTAAATATTGGGAACGACAAACTAAATACAGGTTAACAATGTCTATGCCGAGTTTAATTTCAATACGATTATATTTTCTTATCGCACCTCTTATTTTGAGTGGTTGCTCCAGTATTATGACTCATGCAGGCCCATCAGAAGGTTATTACCCTGGTTCGAAAAACAGTATTAAAATGATTAAAGATGATGAGACCGGCTGGGTTGTTAAACCTTTACTTGCTATTGATTTACCCTTTTCTGTTGTTATGGATACTCTTTTAATTCCTTTAGATTACGCGAAATCGGGTAATGATGATAAAGCAGACTCACCCAAAAAACGCATAGAAGAACTTGAAAATAAAGATAAAACCAAAAAGTAATTCAGGCTCAATCAAACGTTTGTAATTAAAATTTCATTGTGTATTAACTGTATTTATGAATACATTATTTTTTAATCTAAGATCTGACCAATCATTTATATAATATCTGTTTAGTTATTATCTTATTATGATAACTATCTTCTTAACTTAAATATTCTATTTATAAGTATTTTTGCACTCATTACATGAATAATTAACAATTAAATTTTTTAAATGCTAATCAGAGAAAAATAAAAACAGTCACAGATAAAAAAAAGCTTATCAATACTTTTTTTATTCGTGACTGTAGTAACATAATTATGTTATTTGCTGTTTAAACCCGTTTCTACGGTATAAATTTGCCTAAATCCATCAATATCTCGCATAAACGCAATCAATTCATCATTAGGTGAAAATACAACGGCATCAGCAACAGGAGCAAGTTCAGTACGCTGTGTTAATTTTTGTATGGTTCCGCTCACGACGTGACAATACACGACACTATTGTCACAAATAAAACAAATGTGCTCACCTTTACTATCCCAGCTAAAGGCAGACTGAACCGGTGAAGAACCCTGAGTTATCTGCCTTTGCACTCCAGTCAGCGTATCAACTAACCACAATTGAGCATTACCGTCATCATCATTCATCAAACAAGCGATTGATTTACCATCTGGCGAAGTTCTTAGCCAATGTCGTGGCTGCTTCGCTAAACCAGGAAATTTTTTATCGTGTGTATAAGTTAAACGCCTTTGCTGTATACCTTTTGGTGGGGAAGGCATGCTTGATTCTGTTCCTTGGATAGGAGATTCCCCCGCAATCATGTAATCCTCAAGCTGTGAAGGTAGATCAACAATATAGATCTCAGGAATAATTTCTCCATTTGTAGAATGAGTGTCACCAATAAACACCAGCGCTCTTTCTTGCCACTCTCCATTCTCTTTTTGATAACCTTTTTGACCTACCCAACCCTCTTCATATGCACGGCTAATCTCATCGCTGCTAGGCTTAGGCTGTTGCGTTGTTCGCGTCACAACACAACAAAAGTAATCGCCACTATATTCTCGAAAATGTATTTTAGGACTCACATTAACGGGCCCAATAGGTACTGCAATTGCCACATTTCGTTGGTCTAATTGCACATCTAATTCATGCATTACATGGTCATTATAGGTAAAACTCAACCACTTTCCGTCTGGACTAAAAACATGGACATGAGTCCCCCCACGCAACGCTCCCACTAAATACGGAGGGGTAATACACATTGCATCAATTGGGTGAGCTACATTTAATTGATCTTCTTTAACATACACCCCTCTTCGATGGTGAAAGTCATATTGCCACTGTTCATCAGGGTACTCAGGGCCATGGATAAAAGCATATTGAGTTGGCAGTTGAGGACTTACCGTTACCACTCCAACATGAGCCCCATGACTTGCACGATAAACCTCAACGACTTGTAATGTTTTTACATGAATTTTTTCTATAGATAAACCTGTAAAAGAACTACCGCTCGGCCGTATATCATACGCTAACCACTGGCTGTCTGGAGTCCAGATATTAATATTCGTTAGTTGGTGGCTTCGTTCATCATGCGTTAAACATGTTTCTTTATAGGGCAATTTATTATTCAATCTGTTATCCTTTGACATCATTTAATATCGCTATCGGATTACTTTAACTAATCTAGTTTAATCAATACTAGAAAATCTCAGTCGAGAAGTTTCATAAGTAATATTACCCTTTAGCAATAACCTTAATCTCGAACAAAACTACCATGTTATTAAGTGTACTTTATATTATTGGTATCACCGCAGAAGCCATGACTGGAGCACTTGCGGCTGGCAGACGAAAAATGGATGTCTTTGGCGTCATTATTATTGCGTCCGCGACGGCAATTGGTGGTGGTTCCGTCCGTGATATCTTACTTGGCCATTACCCCCTAGGTTGGGTGGAACATCCTGAGTATATCCTGACTGTTGCAGGCGCTGCGATTGTGACAATCTGGATAGCTCCTATGATGAAACATTTACGCCGATTATTCCTCATATTAGATGCTATCGGACTAATTGTGTTTTCTATACTTGGCGCCCAAATAGCACTCGATATGCACTACAGCCCAATCATTGCAGCTATTGCAGCAGTGATTACTGGCGTTTTTGGTGGTGTGTTAAGAGACATGCTGTGTAACACAATCCCTTTAGTTTTCCAAAAAGAAGTCTATGCTGGCGTTTCTTTCGCTGCCGCTTGGATCTATATTGGCCTATTACAAACGCCTTTACCTAAAGATATCGTGGTTATTATCACACTCGTTGTTGGCTTGAGTGCAAGGCTAATAGCCATTCGTTATCGTCTCGGTTTGCCTATTTTTAATTACGAAAACCAAGATTAATCTAATCAATAAAAGAGTTTCAGCCATTAATGATTTACTATTGATGGCTTTCTATTGGTGGCTGAATCGCTTTCATGTCAGACAATATACGTAAAATAGATTCAATTTCTGGTTCCGCTAGCCAATTAGCTAATTTTTTCTTTTGCAGCTTCGTCAAATTTAGACTGTTAACCCATGATGGGTCATACAACATACCTATGTCAGTCACTTTCCCTACTTGTAATTTAGTTAGTGGAATTGCGAGACCTTTTAACCAAAGCGAAATAGGTTGATCCTTTGCCATTTTCAGTTGCTTTACTAACATTTGGTGTTTTTTACCTTTCGATAAATCGCTTTGCCATTGTTCTGACAACCAAGTTGTTAATCGAGTTAGGTTATGGTTTTCTACCCACTGGCGCCATGTAGCCTCACTTATTCCTCGCATACGTAGTTGTTTACCTAACCACGTTAACCTTGCGACAAACTGCTGTGAGCAAACTTCAGTATAAGTAAGACAACTTAGTGAGTGAAACTGTTTTAAGGTTGATGTCTCTGGATATTCGCGTTCCTCTCGTCGCCAAATAACATCTTCAATCTTTGGACTTCCTAGCCCTGAAAGAGAGACAAGTATTTTATCTCCAACAAGTAAATCTCGTTTTTCCCATGATGATAATGATCCAGCATTTACCTTTGAAATAGTTTTCGAGTCAATATTGATGGGAGTTATGCTAGCTACAACACTAATTCTCCCGGTCCTTCCTATATTGAACTGAAGCTTAGTTACCTCTGATAGCACACTGCGTAATGGATATTTCCATGCAATCGCCCAACTATTTTGTTTTGATTGCCAAGCTGATGCTGCTGGCGCTGGAAAATTTTTAAGCACTACGCCATCTGTAGCAAATGGTAATTGCCCTTGATAATAGTATTCCCTTAGTTGCTTAGCTTGAATCTTATTTTCAATTTTATGGCTATATTGTTCAGCAAGCGGAAAACCTATCTCAGAAAGTAATGTTAACTGTGTTTTTGGATTAGCATCCCCCGCAGGCCATGCCCAAATAAAAATACCAATATTTTCTTCAAGGGCGGTTGGCTCATTTTTTCGCATTAACCACCCCGCAATCTTATTACGAGCGTTCACTCCCCCACTTTTAGCTTGAATATGTCCATTCATACGCCAAAATAATTCGCCTTGAAGAACTAACATGCCTGAATATTTGATTTGTTTGGGTATCGCAGGAATAAAATCTGCTTTTGCCCGCCACTCGATTCCTTCAACACTATTTCCTCGGCTAATCATGGAAATAAGCTTGCCATTTTTATAAACCAACGTTACTGCTACACCATCGACTTTAGGTTGTAGCCAGATATTTTTACGTGTTTCTATCCAGCTATAAACTTCTAATTCATTAAGTTTCTTTAACCCTGTATGAGGAATGGGATGCATAGTTAGCTGTGATTTTTCAGGTAATAGTACTTCTGGCAATTCTTCGGGGAGTTGCTGGCATCGTTGCAAAGAACGCCATAAATTAAATAGCTGGTCATAAGCTTCATCACTAATGGAACTGCTACCCGCCAAACGGTAAGCTTGGTTCCACAGTTGTAATTGTTTTCCTAACCGATGACTTTCCTGAATTATTATTTTACTATTTTGTTTTTCACACGGTTTATTAACGGCAATTTGCTGCGTTGCTTGAGCTACATTAATACACACCATTCCCCCAACAATTAACCCACTTAATCTATAAACTGACGCGAACCAATAACCATACAAAATATAAATCATAACTATTCCTTGTTATTACCAATCCATTAAGACATTACTCTTTTAAAGTATTTTCCCCTCAGTTGCTAAGCATCAAACAACTTCTCAAAGTCTTCATCCTCAAAAGAAGTTGTTTGCAAAAGGCTTCGCAAAACTAATGATGCTTTCATGAGTAATAAGTTAATTTCTCGAGCCCGTTCACAATTTAGTTACTAATCAAATTCATTTAATTAAAATTCATGATTTATTGATATCGCTGCATGTTGATGCAAGTCCGTGTATACTATGTCGGGTTTATCACCATCTTTTATGTTTAATCCTCGACTATTCAAGAAATCATCATGATACAAGGCACGTTATATATTGTTTCTGCCCCTAGTGGAGCAGGGAAATCAAGTCTGATTCAGGCTTTATTAAAAACACAACCATTGTATGACACACAGGTTTCCGTTTCTCATACAACTCGAACTGCACGTCCAGGAGAAGTCCATGGCGAGCACTATTTCTTTGTATCTGAAACTGATTTTTTACAAATGGTCGACAAAGGTGAATTCCTAGAGCATGCATGCGTTTTTGGGAATTATTATGGGACGTCCAAACCTATCATTGAAGATGTATTAAATAGTGGTGTTGATGTTTTTCTTGATATCGATTGGCAGGGAGCGCAGCAGATAAGAGCCAAAATGCCTGAGGCGCGTAGTATTTTCATTCTCCCACCATCAAAAGATGAACTTTATCGCAGACTGCGTGGTCGTGGGCAAGACAGCGATGAAGTTATTGAAAAACGCATGTCACAAGCAGTAGGTGAAATTGAACATTTCAACGAGTATGATTACCTTATTGTTAATGATGATTTCAATACCGCACTGAGCGATTTACAATCTATCATCCGTACTGAGCGTTTAAAATTAGGGCGTCAAGTTCAACGACATGATGCTTTAATCAGCAAATTACTAGCAGACTGAGAATAGTTTCAGTATCATATCAGGTCATTTTTTTATTTCTTTGGAGTAGCACATTTATGGCACGCGTAACTGTTCAAGACGCAGTAGAAAAAATTGGTAACCGCTTTGACCTCGTATTGGTTGCGGCACGTAGAGCTCGTCAGTTACAAACGGGTGGAAAAGACCCTTTAGTTCCTGAAGAAAATGATAAATACACTGTTATCGCATTACGTGAAGTAGAAGAAGGCTTAATCAACGGTCACATTTTAGATGTGCGTGAGCGCCAAGAACAGCAAGAGCAAGAAGCGGCTGAAATGCAAGCAGTTTCTGCAATCGCTGAAGGTCGTCGCTAATCACTAAGGTGGGTCTGCCTTGTATCTGTTTGAAAGCCTTAATTTAGTCATTCAAAAGTATCTTCCTAAAGAACAAATTGAATTACTAAGAAAAGCCTATGTTGTTGCTCGGGATGCCCATGAAGGACAGACCCGTTCAAGTGGTGAGCCTTATATTACTCACCCAGTTGCTGTTGCTTGTATTCTTGCTGAGATGCGTTTGGACCATGAAACACTAATGGCAGCGCTACTTCATGATGTGATTGAAGATACTCCAGCGACATTTCAAGATATAGAAGAATTGTTTGGTACCACCGTCGCCGGTCTCGTCGAAGGTGTATCCAAACTAGACAAGCTCAACTTTCGCGACAAAAAAGAAGCCCAAGCAGAAAACTTCCGCAAAATGATCATGGCGATGGTAAAAGATATCCGTGTCATTTTGATAAAACTGGCAGACCGCACTCACAACATGCGCACGTTAGGGTCACTTAGGCCCGATAAACGTCGGCGCATTGCACGTGAAACCCTTGAAATATATAGCCCGTTAGCCCACAGGCTAGGTATACACCACATCAAAACAGAGCTTGAAGAGCTGGGTTTTGAAGCGTTATATCCCAACCGTTATCGTGTTATTAAGGAAGTCGTCAAGGCTGCTCGCGGTAACCGAAAAGAGATGATCCAAAAAATTCTCTCGGAAATTGACGGTAGGCTAACCGAGGCAGGAGTTCCTTGTCGCGTAAGTGGCAGAGAAAAACACCTTTATTCCATCTATCGCAAAATGCACCAAAAAGAGCAACGTTTCCATTCCATTATGGATATCTATGCTTTTAGGGTAATTGTAAAAGATGTGGATACTTGCTACCGCGTTTTAGGCCAAATGCATAGTTTATACAAACCGCGTCCGGGGCGTATTAAAGACTATATTGCTATCCCTAAAGCCAACGGCTATCAATCGCTACATACCTCATTGATTGGGCCACATGGTGTTCCTGTCGAAGTTCAAATTCGCACAGAAGACATGGACCAAATGGCTGAGATGGGGGTTGCTGCGCATTGGGCCTATAAAGAGCAAGGCGAACAAGGTACAACAGCACAAGTTAGAGCTCAACGTTGGATGCAAAGTCTACTTGAGTTACAACAAAGTGCAGGTAGCTCGTTTGAATTTATTGAAAGCGTTAAATCGGATCTATTTCCGGATGAAATCTACGTTTTCACCCCAGAAGGCCGTATTGTTGAATTACCTACCGGTGCAACACCTGTTGACTTTGCCTACGCAGTACACACGGATATTGGTCATGCTTGCGTGGGCGCGCGCGTTGATCGCCAGCCTTACCCACTTTCGCAATCCCTTACGAGTGGCCAAACTGTCGAAATTATTACCGCGCCAGGCGCACGGCCAAATGCAGCATGGCTCAATTTTGTTGTCAGCTCAAAAGCGCGGGCCAAAATTCGCCAGTTATTGAAAAACTTAAAACGTGAAGATTCTATTAATTTAGGTCGCCGTTTACTCAACCATGCGCTAGGGGCAGGAAATAAACTCACTGATATCCCTCAAGCCAATATTGATGCGGAATTGGCACGCATGAAGCTGCACTCTATCGATGATTTGCTTGCTGAAATTGGGTTGGGTAATGCAATGAGTGTGGTTGTCGCACGTAACCTACAGAACAATCCACAAAATACACCTGAAGAACAAGTGTTAGTTGAAAGCCGGAATAAACTCTCTATCAAAGGTGCTGATGGTGTTTTAATCACCTTTGCAAAATGTTGTCGTCCTATTCCTGGTGACCCAATTGTTGCACATATTAGTCCTGGTAAAGGTCTCGTTATTCATCATGAATCCTGCCGCAACATTCGTGGTTATCAAAAAGAACCTGATAAATTTATGGCTGTTGAATGGGACAACGACACTGATACCGACTTTATCGCTGAAATTAAAGTGGATATGATTAATCACCAAGGTGCTTTAGCGAATTTAACTGCCGCCATTAATGACGCCAACTCAAGTATTCAAAGTATGAATACAGAAGAAAAAGATGGCCGTGTATATTGCGCTTTTATTCGCCTTACAACTAAAAACCGTGTTCAATTGGCAAATGTGATGCGGAAAATCCGTATTATGCCTGACGTTCTACGTGTTAGCCGAAACCGTAATTAACGACCATACGTAATTAATAACTATGAATGAACGCCGCTATCGCCGCATTTGCCAAATGATGGCGATGCGGCAGCCTGACCTAACTCTCTGCCTCGAAGAAATTCATAAACCGCACAATGTTTCTGCGATTGTACGCAGTGCGGATGCCGTAGGGATCCATCAAATTCATGCTATTTGGCCGGACCAACAAGTCAAACTGTCCGTTTCTTCTGCTGCGGGGAGTAATAGCTGGGTTAAAATTATTTCACACACATCCACCGAAGAAGCAATTGCCCACATAAAATCACAAAATATGCAGGTTTTGGCGACTAACTTGTCAGAACATGCCGTTGATTTTCGTGAAATTGATTATACTTTGCCAACTTGTATTATGATGGGGCAAGAAAAAACAGGGATTTCACAACAAGCCCTCGCACTGGCTGATAAACACATTATCATTCCAATGGCTGGCATGGTGCAATCTTTGAACGTTTCCGTTGCTTCTGCACTGATTTTATATGAAGCCCAACGGCAACGGCAGCAGGCGGGTATGTACGAACGTGACCATTGCTTACTCTCACCAGATGAACAACAAACTTGGTTATTTGAAGGAGGTTACCCTGTACTGGCTGAAGTTGCTAAACGTAAGGGACTTCCTCGCCCATTTATCAATAACCAAGGGCAAATTGAAGCTGATGACTCGTGGTGGGCACAAATGCAATTAACCGAAAAAATGAAAAGACGGCAGTTTGGTTAAATAAAAGGAAATAACATGAATAATGGGCTACTTGATACCATTTCACTGACTTCATTGCACGGAATTGGAGCAAGCCAGTCAGAAAAAATGCGTAAAATCGGTTTGAACACCGTTCAAGACCTTCTTCTTCATTTCCCATTACGCTATGAAGACCACACCCGTCTATATCAAATAAAAGATCTCCTCCCCGGTACGACCGCAACAATTACCGGTGAAATACTGCAAACTAAAGTGGTATTCGGCCGCAAAAGAATGATGACCTGCTTGATTTCCGATGGCACAGGTAACCTCACCTTACGTTTTTTTAATTTTTCAGCTGCAATGAAGAATAACTTAGCAGAAGGAAAACAGGTCACCGCCTATGGGGAAGTTCGCAGAGGAAATACAGGGCCAGAAATCATTCACCCCGAATATAAAGTCTCCCAAGACACCAGCAATATCAGCTTACAAGAGAACTTAACACCTGTTTACCCAACCACGGAAGGTGTTCGTCAGGCCACTTTACGCAAGGTAATGGAACAAGCGCTAAGGTTACTTGATAGCGGAAAAATAAAAGAATTGCTACCAGAAGAGCTTAGCCGTGGAATGATAAGCCTACCAGATGCCATTCGCTTATTACACAATCCACCACCGAATGTCGCTTTGATTGAACTGGAGAAAGGGCACCATCCTGCCCAGAAACGGCTTATACTCGAAGAGCTTTTAGCACATCACCTCAGTATGCTAGCCATCCGTGCAGGCAACGAACGCCTATATGCCGAGCCGTTAACAACAAGTGGTCAATTAAAATCACAGTTACTCGCACAATTACCTTTCTCGCCAACAAATGCACAAAACCGTGTTGTTAGCGAAATTGAAGCAGACCTCGCCAAAGATGCCCCTATGATGCGTTTGATTCAAGGGGATGTAGGGTCAGGAAAAACGCTTGTTGCAGCCTTAGCGGCCGTTTGTGCCATCGAGAATGGCAAACAAGTAGCTTTGATGGCTCCCACCGAAATTCTTGCAGAGCAACATGCCAATACATTCAAACAATGGTTAGAGCCTTTAGGCATTAAAGTGGGTTGGCTAGCGGGCAAACAGAAGGGTAAGGCACGTCAGGCTCAGCAAGATGCCATCGCAAGTGGAGAAGTTGCGATGGTTGTTGGAACACACGCTATTTTCCAAGAGCAAGTGAGCTTTAAAGCGCTGGGGCTTGTTATCATTGATGAACAACATCGCTTTGGCGTTCATCAGCGGCTCGCTCTGCGTGAGAAAGGTGAGCAGCAAGGGTACCACCCTCATCAATTGATCATGACCGCTACGCCAATCCCACGGACACTGGCGATGACAGCGTATGCAGACTTAGATACCTCTGTCATCGATGAGCTTCCTCCGGGCCGTACGCCTGTCACTACTGTCGCCATCCCGGACACTCGCCGTAACGATATTATTGAACGCGTTCGCCAAGCCTGTATTGAAGAAGGTCGCCAAGCCTATTGGGTCTGTACACTCATTGAAGACTCTGAATTATTAGAAGCACAAGCGGCTCAAGTGACCAGCGAAGAACTCGCACTGGCACTACCTGAATTAAAAGTAGGCTTAGTCCACGGGCGAATGAAACCAGCTGAAAAACAAAGCATTATGGCGGCTTTTAAAAGGAATGAAATTCAACTGCTTGTGGCTACAACGGTCATTGAGGTCGGTGTTGATGTGCCTAATGCCAGTTTGATGATCATTGATAACCCTGAGCGCCTTGGTTTAGCTCAATTGCACCAATTGAGAGGGCGAGTTGGCCGTGGAGCTATCGCATCTCACTGCGTATTATTATATAAGACACCGCTAACCCACACCGCTAAACAACGGCTACAAGTGTTGCGGGACAGCAATGATGGCTTTGTTATCGCACAAAAAGATCTCGAAATTCGCGGGCCTGGGGAATTATTAGGCACTAGACAAACAGGAAATGCAGAATTTAAGGTCGCTGATTTGTTACGTGACCAATATATGTTGCCAGAAGTGCAACGCCTCGCTCGCCATATTCAACAAAACTACCCAGAAAATGCACAACAACTTATTGAGCGCTGGTTACCTGAGCGAGAACAATACAGCCACGCTTAAGTTTTATATCTTCTTTTTATCCATTCCTTAAAATGAAAATTGCCGTGAATATTTTCACGGCAATACCTGCTTAACTTGATTTATTATTAAATAAAAACTATCCCGCAATAGTTGGGAATAGTGGCAACATTAAATACAATTTAATGACTATCGCATTAACAATATCAATGAAGAATGCCCCAACCATTGGGACCACAAGGAACGCAAGGTGAGATGGACCCAACCTATCCGTTACCGCTTGCATATTCGCAATCGCTGTTGGCGTAGCCCCAAGACCGAAACCACAATGCCCCGCAGCTAAAATAGCGGCATCATAGTTTTTCCCCATCACACGGAAGGTAACAAAAATTGCATACCCTGCCATTACACAAGCTTGTACAGCAAGAATGATGATCATTGGAATGGCCAGTGATGCTAATTCCCAGAGCTTCAAGCTCATTAAAGCCATCGCTAAGAATAATGATAGGCTCACGTTACCCATAACAGAAACGGCGCGGTCAAACACTCGGTAAAAACCAAGCAGTGATAGGCTATTGCTTAAAATAACACCAACAAACAGTACACATACAAATTTAGGCAGTGCAAAAGGAGTATCGGCTAATTCACCTGCAATATAACTTCCTATCAGCAAACAGATAGCAATCAATGCAATAGTTTCAATTAAAACCATTGACGTGATCATGCGCCCTGATTGAGGCTTCTCAAATGCAGTTGGCACATCTTTATCATCTTCTGCCGTTCCTGGCGTTGGAATATTACGTGTTAGAAAACGTGCAACAGGTCCGCCAATTAAACCACCAAGAACGAGTCCAAATGTAGCACACGCCATTGCAACTTCTGTTGCACTTTGGAAACCATAATTTTCAGTGAAAATTTTACCCCATGCCGCACCAGTACCATGGCCGCCAGATAAGGTAATTGAGCCAGCTAACAGCCCCATTAAAGGGTCTAGCCCCAATAATTCAGCAAGGGCAATCCCCACTGTGTTTTGGACTAGCAATAAGCCTACAACCACAAAAATAAATATAAACAATGCCTTACCACCAGCTTTCAAGCTAGCAAGGTTGGCATTAAGACCAATTGTGGCAAAGAATGCCAGCATCATAGGTTCTTGCAGTGATAAGTCAAAAGAAAGGCTCCAGTCAAATAATTGTTTAAGCAATAAAAGACTAAAAGCAACTAACAACCCACCCGCAACAGGTTCAGGGATGGTATATTTTTCAAGAAAAGGGACTGATTTTACCAGTTTACGCCCAAGCAATAATACTAAGGTAGCAGCTACCAGTGTACCGTAGACATCGAGATGATACATTCACGTACCTCGTCTGTTGTTAAAATTATCAAAAACTAGTTAGACGTTAATTTCTTCCTTAAAACGCCAAAAGCAGGTTGTAGGATTAGAAAAAAAAACTGTTATAAATACAAGTTAAAATATATATAAATGTGACGACACTATTTAACTAATGAATATATTTTTTAAAAGCAAACGATTGCTTTTTAATTTCGACACATTACAATGCGTTTTTTGTTGGCGAGAAATGAAGGCAATGAATACTGCGACGTCTGAAAAGCAAACTACCGAAGCAACCATACAAACGCAAAGCGAACTCATTTACAAATTAGAAGACCGTCCACCACTGCCGCAAGCTTTGTTTGCTGCTGGGCAACATCTTCTGGCGATGTTTGTCGCTGTTATTACCCCAGCGATGCTGATTTGTCAGGCTCTGGGGCTGCCAGCTCACGATACTCAGCGCATCATTAGTATGTCTTTATTTGCCTCCGGTATTGCTTCTTTAATTCAAATTCGTGCATGGGGCCCTATCGGCTCAGGCCTACTTTCGATTCAAGGTACCAGTTTTAACTTTGTTGCACCTTTAATCATGGGAGGTGTTGCACTCAAGCAAGGTGGAGCTGATATCCCATCCATGATGGCAGCTTTATTTGGCACGTTACTCGTCGCCGCATTAACCGAAGTGATTCTTTCACGTTTTCTACATCTAGCCCGTCGAGTCATTACACCACTGGTTTCTGGTGTCGTTGTCATGATCATCGGCTTATCTTTAATTCAAGTCGGCTTAACCTCCATTGGTGGTGGTTATGGTGCGATTAGCGATAATACCTTCGGTTCACCAGATTACCTGATTTTGGCAGGGGTTGTTTTAGCGGTTATTATTTTGCTAAATCGGCAGAAAAACCCTTACCTGCGTGTCGCATCTTTAGTTATTGCCATGGCCGTTGGTTATATTGCAGCTTGGTGGATGGACATGTTACCAAATGCGCAACCAATGGAAGCCAATCAGCCAATTATTACTGTCCCTGAGCCTTTCTATTATGGCTTATCCTTTGACTGGAACCTGCTGATCCCACTAATTCTCATTTTTATGGTGACCTCCTTAGAAACGATAGGTGACATTACCGCCACTTCAGATGTGTCAGAACAACCCGTTCGTGGCCCTTTATATATGAAACGTATCAAAGGTGGCGTACTTGCCAATGGTTTAAATTCAATGGTCTCAGCGGTATTTAATACTTTCCCTAACTCTTGTTTTGGGCAGAACAACGGTGTTATCCAATTAACAGGGGTGGCAAGTCGCTATGTCGGTTACATTGTTGCTTTAATGTTAGTGTTATTAGGGCTATTCCCTGCGGTTGCAGGCTTTGTACAACAAATCCCTGAGCCCGTATTAGGCGGAGCAACCATTGTGATGTTTGGTACCATTGCCGCTTCAGGAGTGCGTATCGTGTCTCGTGAGCCACTCAATCGCCGCGCCATCATGATTATAGCCCTTTCTCTCGCCGTGGGTATGGGTGTGTCACAGCAACCCTTGATTTTGCAATTCGCGCCTGACTGGTTAAAAACATTATTTTCTTCAGGTATTGCTGCGGGTGGTTTAACTGCAATTGTTCTGAATTTAGTCTTCCCTCTCGAAAAATAACCTTTCATTCTAGCCGCCAGTGTTGAACACTCTGGCGGTTTTTCTGTATGCTATCCTTAAATTGTCATTATATTAGACGGTTTCTTCCTGTGCCTATTCGTTCACAAACCAAAGGAGCAGTAAACTGTGAAATGGTTAATCAAATTTACTACCTATGCACTTTTGTTACTGCTGCTATTGTTTATTTTTACTTATATCGGGCTACAAACCCGTTGGGGCGCATCCTACTCCAGTCAATTTTTAAGTAAATTTACCGGTTACGATATTGATGTGGGAATTATGGGGCATGAGTTTTCTAACCCCGGTGAGTTCATCTTCCAAGATGTTAAGTTAACGGCTAAAAACAGTGACCTATCTTTAGATTCACGGCAAGTCGTGGTTGATGTTAATTGGCTAAACCTATTTAGTGGCACCGCAATAAAACGTTTGGTTATCACTCAAGGGACATTATCTACAACAGTCTCACCAAATACGGTGTTGTTCCCTATTTCCGCGACTATTTTGCAATTTGAAAATAGCCAGATTACGCTTAAAAAAGGCAATGATACGGTACAAGTCGCCGGCTTTACGGGAGGAATGACCCCTTGGAAACCTACCGAAAACACTCCTTTTGGTTACGGTGATTTTCGATTTACCTCTAACCAATTAAAATTCAATGACCTTGCATTCAAGAATATTGCCATTACCGGTAAATTACAGCAGCAAGGAACAGAAATAAGCCAAGCAAGCGCCTACTTAAATAATGGCTATATTGCGGGCACTGGGAAGGTACTTAATGATGGCTCTATCATGGTTGACTCCCTCACCATGAATAAAGTTGGCTGGGAAAATAATGTTGATTTCGATTCACTATTTGATGCAATAACGAGTGATAAATCACTACAAGTCAAAAAAGTAGAACTAACCAATGTTGATATTCAAGGTAAAGATTGGGCACTTTCTGGCTTAAGCACCGAAATTGACCAACTCAGCTTCGTTAGAGGCAGCTGGACTAGCCCTAAAAGCAGCATTAGCTTTAATGTCGACCAATTCGTCGTGAAAGACCAGCTGCTGAGTACCTTAATTGGAGAGCTGAATATTAACGGTGATAACCTCAATATCAGCAAGTTATCAGGTTACTATAATAAAGGCATTTTTAACCTCAGTGGGTCTTGGCAACGCAATAATCAAGTACTCACTATCGATGAAGGTAAACTTGCGGGTATCTTATATACCTTACCTGAAAATTGGTTGTCCTTCTTCGCGCAACCAACGCCAGCGTGGTTGTCCGGTTTAAATATTAAGAAATTCACCCTTTCCCAATCACTTTTGATGAATATCCAGCCGCAATTTCCTTTCGAGTTGACGGCATTAAGCGGTAATATTGAAAATGTTGATTTAATCAAACAGAAACAATGGGGAATTTGGAGCGGTAAAGCGACATTCAATGCAGATAGCGGCACAATCAACCAAGTTATAGTGCGCCGTCCATTTGTCGAAATACGCCAAAGTGGTAAATCCTCGGCAGCAGCGAGCTTAACGGTCAGTACTGATAAAGGTATCAGTAAAATTGGCTTGCTGGTAAAACAAGAGCCCAAAAAAGTCCCCTTCTTACTCAGGGCATCAGGTTCTAATATTGACCTCGTCGATTTAAACCAATGGGGTTGGGCAGGCTTCCCAGCTCAAGTTATCGGTGACTTTGATGCGACATTACAAGGGGACTTACTCGCCCCATCAGTGGCAAAAAGTTTGAATGGGGAATTGATGGCCATACCATTGCAAGGTAAACGCCTATTCCGTACCGTTGTTAACGGGGTTGTCACTTCTTCAGTAGAGTCCGAAGCCGATTTACAGCCTACCGAGCCTTCTTTGGTAGAGCCGCTCCCCGCTCTTAGCAATCCATAGAAACTATCAATCCATAGAAATACAAAAGGCAGGTCAATCATACCTGCCTTTATCTTTTAATTTTCAATAAACAACGTTACTTTGCGGGCTCTACAGGTAACACCATATAGACACCACTGAATACAGCGCCCACTTTACCATCGGGGTTACTGACCTCGACTTTCAGTTTTACTCGCGCTTTGCTACCCCGAGCTAAACGGTCAAGGTCACCGCTCATATTAGCTAAGTCCGCAGTTGCTGTAGGCCTGCCACTTACAGGTTTACCATAACGAATACTGGCATCGACCAATACAATATCGCCACCAAGCTGGTGTTCTTGCATTAACAGCCAAATCAGCCCCCATCCTGTCAGTGTGGCTAATGAAAATTGGCTCCCTGCAAAAATCGTTTCATGGGGGTTTTGATTGCCCGCCTCCGGCATGGTAGTAATAAAACGAGTCCCCGTGTATTGGTCGATTCGGACACCCATTTTTTCGCTTAATGGAATATACTTATACCAAGCTTGTTGTAACTCACCACACCAGTCTGGACGATGTAGAATTTGGTCTAATGTCTCAATGGGTTTGATCATCAAGTAATGGCGCACAGGTGTTTTTAACTGCCCAGCAACTTGCCCACGGTTCTCAAAGCCCATTTTATCGAAAAAGGGTACTGCTTCTTCACGAACACTGGATACGATGCGTTTGACGCCTTCTTGGCGTGCAACGGACTCTAGGGCCATGATAATCAATTTACCGAGTCCTTTACCTTGCATGGCAGGGTTAACGGCTAAAAAACGGATTGCTCCCTCGTTGTCAGCATTGATATATAAGCGACCAATGGCAAGAATACGGTTTTTATCATCCACGACCATTTGATGGTGTGCGGTTAAATCATAACCATCTTTTTCTGAACCTAGGGGTTGATTAAACGGTTTTCGCAACATTTCCCAGCGAAAATGGTAGTAAGTTGCAAATTCAATATCATCTTTCGGTGTACGTAAATGGTACATCGCTTCCCCCTTTAAAAATGAACTCACACTTGTAGCCAGAAGGTAACAGGGCCATCATTGGTTAAATTCACTTGCATGTCAGCGGCAAACTCACCGGTTTGTGTTTCAACCCCTTGCTGGCGGCTCTGTTCAACGAAGTATTGGTACAAAGCATCCGCTCTTTCAGGCTCTGCTCCCCCTGAAAAGCTAGGCCGCATACCTTTTTTAGTGTCAGCTGCTAAAGTAAATTGAGAAACGACCAAAAGGCTGCCTCCCGCCTGTTGAACATTGAGATTCATTTTCCCTTGTTCATCACTAAAAATACGGTAGCCCAGTACTTTTTCACACAAACGTTTGGCTTTCTGCTCATCATCATCTTTTTCAACGCCAAGCAAAACCAACAACCCAGCATTTATTTGCCCTACTATTTTCTGATCAACAGCCACACTCGCATGAGTGACTCTTTGGATTAATGCAATCATGATGACTCTTTACAAAAAGATGGAGCAACGTTAGCCGTTGCCCCACTATAAAATCAGGATGTTATTCAACTTCTGCACTAAAATCGTAAGTGCGGAAATATTCAGGAATGGTGTCTTTATCCACAACATGAATACTACGAATACCAAGGGATTCTGCGGCTTTTACATTTTCTTCGACATCATCAAAGAAAATAGCATCTGCAGCATCAAACTCTTCTGATTGCAGTACATATTTGTAGATTTCAGGATCAGGCTTACGCATGCCTAAATCTTGGGACAGATATAGGAAATCGGAGGAGGCTGCAATTTCTGGGTAGTGTGCTGGCCAGTAGTCTAGATGTAGACGGTTGGTATTCGATAAAACCACCACTCGGTGCCCTTGCTCACGCAGGCGTTCCATAATATCAATGACTTCAGGTCTTAACGAAATAAAAATAGCGTGCCAGCCTTCAGCAAAGTCTTCAAAGCTTAGAGTGATGTCCATTTCTTCACAAAGCAGCTCAGCAAACTCGATGTCTGAAATTTTTCCACACTCATGTAATTGAAAGATATTACCAAAAGTAAACCGTGATTTGATCTCTTCACTTGGTGTACCACTGAGTTCAGACCATTTATCAAATACACGATTAAAGTCGATATCAATAATCACATTACCCATATCGAAGATATACAGCATAAATTTTCCTCATTGTTATTCACTAAATTTACTTTAATCATTATTCACGCAACTGAACAGCCCTAATTAGTGATAATTCACGTTATTTTGTCAATTTATCGATTAAGCAATCCACACTTAGCGCAATTAATGAACAACAAACCAGACGATTTGTTCCATTAATGAGAAAACGCTTTTTATCCCAAAGGTGCTATTTCACACAGCACTATCGGTTTTTGATACTAAATGTTAAGTCCCTCCATACGCTTTTTGCATAATAGTTTTTACGTAGCAAGCCATGCCACAAGCAATGTGAGCTGATATCTATCCGATATCAGTAATAAATAAATCTTAAAATATAAAAGTCATACTATGAAAATAGATAAAACAATCTCTTGGCCGATTGCTATTCTGTGGGGAAGCTTATTTTTAATTCCATTATTTAATACTATCCCTCTGGATTTTAATATCGACCTTACAACAAAAATTATTGAACATTTTCAATCTATTATTCTAATTATCAGTGCCATTTTCACTTGGTTTTATATGAAACCATTACAGCAAAAAAATCAGGGAATGAAATTATTTTGGGTGTGGGCAACTATCTGGTGGGTAACATTATTTGGCAGAGGAATAAATTGGGGGCGTGAATTTTTTCCTAATCTGGATCACTCTTACTTCAGGCTAATTTCTATCATCTTGATTGGCAGTTTAGTTTTGATGCTATTTGCTTCTTCATTAAGAAAAAGTATTATTTTTCACCTAAAAAACACAGCTATTCCACTTTGGAGCCTACTACTGACCCTGTGCGCTTTTGTGATTTCAGATAGTGTTGAACACCATAGATTTCTCAGTTCAGTTTTCCTATATCATTCTGAACTACAAAGCCTTATCGAAGAATTATACGAAATCCCTTTAATTATCGGACTGTTTATTTCGTCGCTGTATTTTATGAAAAAAGACAAGACATTATAAACCTTATAAATAAGTAAGGCGCCTTTCGGCGCCTTACTGGATAACTACAATGACGTAATCAACAACATCACGTAACGATAATTAGTCTTCTTTAGAACGGTTTGCACGACGGCGATCGTTCTCAGTCAAGTGGCGTTTACGCAGACGGATAGACTGCGGAGTCACTTCAACTAACTCGTCATCATCAATGAACTCTAGTGCTTGTTCCAGAGTCATTTTAATTGGTGGTGACAGTGTTGTTGCTTCATCAGTACCTGACGCACGCATGTTAGTCAGTTTTTTACCCGTTAAGCAGTTAACGGTTAAGTCGTTAGAACGTGAGTGAATACCGATGATTTGACCTTCATACACTTCAGCACCGTGACCTAAGAACAGCTTACCGCGGTCTTGCAGGCTGTATAGCGCATAAGCAACTGCTTTACCTTGACCATTGGAGATCAGAACACCGTTTTGGCGGCCGCCGATTTCGCCTGGGCGAACATCATCGTAATGACTGAATGTTGAATACAGTAAACCAGTACCTGATGTCATTGTCATGAATTCAGTACGGAAGCCAATCAGACCACGGCTTGGGATCACGTAGTCAAGACGTACGCGGCCTTTACCGTCTGGCATCATGTCGCGCAGGTCACCTTTACGCTCACCTAAAGCTTTCATGATGTCGCCTTGGTGCTGTTCTTCAACGTCTAAAGTCACTTGTTCGAATGGCTCTTGTTTACGGCCATCGATTTCACGAATGATAACTTTTGGACGCGATACTGCTAATTCGAAACCTTCACGACGCATGTTTTCAATCAGAACAGATAAGTGAAGCTCACCACGACCAGAAACACGGAATGCGTCTGGATCTTGAGTTTCTTCAACACGCAGTGCAACGTTGTGAACCAATTCTTTATTCAAGCGGTCAAGGATCTGACGTGAAGTCACGAACTTACCTTCTTTACCGCAGAATGGTGAGGTATTAACACAATAGAACATGCTAACTGTTGGCTCATCAACCGCTAACGCAGGCAATGCTTCAACGCTACCGACTTGGCAAATGGTGTCAGAAATGTTCAGTTCACCTAAACCTGTCAGAGCAACGATATCACCCGCTTCAGCTTGTTGTGAATCAATACGCTCTAAACCTAAGTGAGTCAGAACTTTACCAATTTTACCGTTACGAGTTTTACCTTCGCTATCGATAACTGTTACTTGTTGGTTAGGCTTAACAACACCACGTTTGATACGGCCGATACCGATAACACCTAAATAGCTGTTGTAATCCAATTGCGAAACTTGCATTTGGAATGGACCGTCGATATCCACTGCTGGTGGTGCAACATGTTCCACAATCGCTTCATACAGTGGAGTCATGTCTTCAGCCATGTTTTCGTGGTCAAGGCCTGCGATACCGTTTAATGCAGATGCATAAACAATAGGGAAATCGAGTTGCTCATCCGTTGCACCTAAGTTCACGAATAAGTCGAATACTTGGTCAACAACCCAATCAGGGCGTGCGCCTGGGCGGTCAACTTTATTGATAACAACAATAGGACGTAAACCGTGGTCGAACGCTTTTTGCGTTACGAAACGAGTTTGTGGCATTGGCCCATCCATCGCATCAACAACCAGCAGTACGCAGTCAACCATAGACATAACGCGCTCAACCTCACCACCGAAATCGGCGTGACCTGGGGTGTCTACGATATTGATATGATAACCATTCCATTGGATAGCGGTATTTTTAGCAAGGATAGTAATACCACGCTCTTTCTCCAAGTCATTGGAGTCCATAACACGCTCATCAACAGTTTCACGTTCACCGAACGTGCCTGATTGCTGCAATAATTTACCAACCAGTGTGGTCTTGCCATGGTCAACGTGAGCGATGATGGCGATGTTTCTTAAATTTTGAATTGACAAGGATTTTTACCGTTTAATTGACAGGAAAGGAATATGCTTACTGAGCCGTTATTCACACCCAAAGCATACTTTCTACGTTAATTTGCTGTTATTTTACACGTTTTTCCGCACAAGTGGAATAAATGTGAAACCCATCACTGTATAAAAAGTTTTTAGCGAAAAAACATTCAGTTGCGTAACAGTGCCAGATTCCCTCACAAAATAATGAGCATCATCTCTGCGAAACCACGAAGTGACAGAATAATACGCTAAAAACTTAATATTCGCAGCCCAAAAAAAGAACAAAAAATAGACTTTCTTTCTTAACTGCCAGTTTAAATATCTTTTTGCATTATTTAGATATATCTAAATTGACTATTTAGATATATCTAAATATAGTAAAACCATAAAATAAATTCGATATATCTAAAGTTACAAACTAAGGAGTAACTATATGCTAATTAAATCTTGTCGTCATGTATATTATGCACGCCATGATGAAAATCAACATGGCCACCGCGGTGGATGTTGCCACGATGAAGGCCGTCATGGTCATGGAAGCGGTGAATGCTGCCACGACGTAGACCGTCATGGTCGTGGGCACGGTGAACGCTGCCACAACAAAGGCCGTCATGGTCATGGGCACGGTGAGCGCTGCCACGGTGAAGGCCGTCATGGTCATGGGCACGGTGAACGCTGCCACGGCGAAGGCCGTCATGGTCGAGGCCATGGTGATGACAGCCAAAGAGGCCGTGGAAGAGGTAAAGGCCTTCGTCGTTTATTCGACCATGGCGATCTTCATATTATGGTACTCTCGTTAGTCGCTAAAAAACCAAGCTATGGCTACGAAATTATCAAAGATATTCAAGAAGCCTCAAATGGCTTGTATGTTCCTAGCCCGGGGGTTATTTACCCAACGCTAACACTGCTTGAAGAACAAGGTTTCTTGGAGTCTCAGATTGTTGAACGCAATCGCAAAAGTTTTACGATTACACCTGAAGGCTCTGCCCATCTAGCTCAAAATAAAGAAATTGAAGCGGTTATTGCTCGTAAGCTGGCAAAAGCACGTGATATGCAACAAGGCAGTAATTTAGCAGAAGACATTGAGGTGGCAGTCAGTCGCTTTAAAGCTTTATTACGTCACAAAATGGTTTTAAAACAGCTAAATGAAGAGCAAACTCGCCAAATTGCATCCATCATCAATGATGCAGTAAAACAAATTGAAGAAGTGAATACATTACTCACTAATAGTGATGATGAATAATGCAAGAGGCCCATATTCTTTGTTATATGGGCCTTCTTTATATATACGAGTTCTACTCCTCTCGCACATCAGAATAAATAACATAAAATTTTCTGTTTATGGTATATACTATAAAAAATTTAGCCTTTGGAATGATAATAATATTTATGAACAATTCAAAAAAAATTTTTTTTGTTTCATCTATCGCAATTATAACGGGACTATCGCTCATTAGTTGCAAAATTAAAAGCGATAACATTTTATCTTACTCTACAAATAATTCATCTTTTCAATTAGATATAGAGTGTATCGAATCATATCAGGATGAATCAAAAAATAATGAACATACTGTTTTTATAACGCTTAGCAATACAAATAATTGCCGACCTAAATTGTATGATTTTCTAACAAAAAATAAAAATGAAAAAATGAATGTTTATTTTAACAACGTTCTTATTCAAAAAGACATTTATTTAGGAAACATCCATTCATTAGATAATGGTTTTTATCAAAATCTAAATAATCAATCTAATTTAGATTTATTTAAATCTTTGATGAATAATTAAAGTTAGCATGAAGCAACTTTTATATTTAGTACCTGACCTCTATCGTCAGCCCGACTGAATGGCTCTTAAACCTAATTCGGTCTTGTCCTGCCCCATTATTTCCATTAATTCTATATGAGCTAGGCCCCATAGTGTGAATGGTTCTATCACCTGAATTGGTTACATATTGTATTTCAGCATCAAATGTTGATTGCAGACTTGATACTGCATTAAATGAAACAGTATAAGCGCTATTCCCTACGTGCGTATGGAGATTAACCTACGGTCCCCATACTAGTGGTGGTGCCCAACCTTGAGATCTTGCCATATATTTATTCCCCCATTAACTATGTCGTCACTTTTTCACATGAGTATTATGTAAAGTGCAAAAAATATATTTAGATTCAACTCAAAATGTTGCTCAAATATATCTTTATTAATACTGACATAAGCAAAGAACATAAAATATTACATTTATTATGAATGCATGACATAAATGATCCGCGTTTAAATTAGCACCAAAATAGTGCAAACATCCAACAAGAAGCACCAAAATAGTGCAATTCATGCCTATTTTTAACTCAATCGATTGACATTCCTTCGTAACAATCAGTATTTACTATAATTAAAAAGTTGGCACGCTTTTCGCTTATCTATTTATAGAGCGCGTGCTACCTATTTATATATGACTAACACGCCAGACAAACAACAAACATATTATCAATATGATAGCCTGTGATTTGTTGATTAGACCCGACCAGGAGAGCCGAGATGTCCGCTGAACATGTTTTATCGTTAATTAAAGAGCACAATGTTAGATTTATTGATCTGCGTTTTACCGACACTAAAGGTAAAGAGCAACACATCACTATCCCTGCTCATCAAGTTGACGAAGACTTCTTTGAAGAAGGCCAGATGTTTGATGGTTCATCTATTGGTGGCTGGAAAGGCATCAATGAGTCAGACATGGTATTAATGCCAGACCCATCAACTGCAATGTTAGACCCGTTCTTTGCCGATATCACGTTGATCATTCGCTGCGATATTTTAGAGCCGGGCACGATGCAAGGTTATGACAGAGACCCACGTTCAATTTCAAAACGTGCGGAAGATTTTCTGCGCTCAAGTGGAATTGCCGATATCGTTCTCTTTGGACCAGAACCTGAATTTTTCGTTTTTGATGACATTCGTTTTGGCAACAACATGCATGGTAGTTACTACCATATCGATGATATCGAAGCGGCATGGAATACGGGAACCAAATACGAAGGTGGTAATAAAGGCCATCGCCCTGCAGTAAAAGGCGGTTATTTCCCAGTTCCACCGGTTGATTCATCACAAGACCTACGTTCAGCCATGTGTACCACAATGGAAGAGATGGGCTTAGTTGTTGAAGCTCACCACCATGAAGTGGCGACAGCTGGCCAAAACGAGGTTGCGACCCGCTTTAATACTATGACGAAAAAAGCGGATGAAACTCAAATTTATAAATATGTTGTTCACAATGTTGCACATGCCTACGGTAAAACAGCCACCTTTATGCCTAAACCTTTAGTGGGCGATAACGGCTCTGGTATGCACTGCCATATGTCTTTATCTAAAGGTGGCGTTAACCTGTTTGCAGGTGACAAATATGGCGGTTTATCCGAAATGGCGCTGTACTACATCGGCGGTATTATTAAACATGCACGTGCACTGAACGCATTTACTAACCCAACCACTAACTCATACAAACGCTTAGTTCCGGGCTTTGAAGCACCTGTAATGTTGGCATATTCTGCACGTAACCGCTCTGCTTCGATTCGTATTCCAGTCGTTGCGAGCACTAAAGCACGCCGTATTGAAGTTCGCTTCCCAGACCCAGCAGCTAACCCATATTTAGCGTTTGCGGCTCAGTTAATGGCAGGCCTTGATGGCATCATTAACAAGATCCACCCTGGTGATGCGATGGACAAAAATTTATATGACTTACCACCAGAAGAAGCCAAAGAAATTCCAACAGTTTCTGGCTCTTTAGACGAAGCATTAGCGGAATTAGATAAAGACCGTGAATTCTTAACCCGTGGTGGCGTATTCACTAATGATGCTATCGATGCATATATCGAATTAACCCGTGCCGACATCCAACGTGTTCGTATGGCGCCACACCCTCTCGAATTTGAAATGTACTACAGTGTGTAACACGCCGTTCCACTGTTAGTCTTTGTTGCCGTGAAGCACTTGCCCCATCTTTTGATGGGGCCTTTTATCTCTAACGTATTTACGCAACAAAAATCAAATATCGGTTGTTTGGTCTATCAGGTATAATGCACCAAAATAGTGCAGGAGCAACATTACATGAAAACCGAACATTTGCCAGCACCGGAACATATTCTCGACTCACTCATTAATAGCGTGCTAATTTTGGATTACGACTTGGTTATCCATTACGCCAACCATGCTGCACTCCAGATCTTAACCCAAAGCCAGCGCAAGCTATACGGTACGCCACTGCCACTATTATTCAGTTATTGTTCGCTCAATGATGAACTCATGCTCAATAGCTTAAAAGATGGCCATAGTTTTACCGAGAACGAAGTCACCTTAGTATTTAACAACCATTCCCACGTGATGTCGTTCAGTGCACAGCCTTTTTCAGAGCAATTTATTTTAGTTGAGCTTTCACAATTAGATAGCCAACGGCGTTTGAGCCAAGAACTCGCACAGAATGCCCAGCAATTGGCTGCCCGCGAACTGATCCGTGGACTTGCTCACGAAATCAAAAACCCTCTCGGAGGTTTGCGAGGCGCTGCGCAATTGCTATCTAAAGCGTTGCCTGACCCACAATTAAATGAATATACTCAAGTGATTATCGAACAGGCCGACCGCTTGCGAGCATTGGTTGATCGTCTGCTTGGTCCACAATATCCAGGGCCAAAAACACAGCAAAGTATTCATCATATTATGGAAAATGTAACGCGGTTGGTGTCATTAGAAAAGCCCGATAATGTGACACTAATTCGTGACTATGACCCAAGCCTGCCCGAATTAGAGTATTACCCAGACCAAATCGAGCA
Source organism: Providencia sp. PROV156 (assembly GCF_028480905.1). Lineage (NCBI taxonomy): Bacteria > Pseudomonadati > Pseudomonadota > Gammaproteobacteria > Enterobacterales > Morganellaceae > Providencia > Providencia sp. PROV156. Next base: position 87,119 of record NZ_JAMPPE010000009.1, read on the forward strand.
AGTGCTGCTAAATATCACCCGAAACGCCTTACAAGCCCTCGCCGAAACGGGAGGCTATATCACTTTGCGTACACGAACGGCTTTTCAAGTCACACTACAAGGTGAACGTTATCGATTAGCTGCACGTATTGATATTGAAGATAACGGTCCGGGTATTCCATTGGCAATTCAGGATACATTATTTTATCCCATGGTGAGCGGACGGCCTGATGGCACAGGGCTTGGCCTATCGATTGCTCGCAGTTTAGTTGACCAACACGCAGGAAAAATCGAATTTACCAGTTGGCCAGGCCACACTGAGTTTTCCATTTATCTACCAATTAAGAAATAGGAGATAACCATGACGCAGGGAAAAATTTGGGTGGTTGATGATGATAGTTCCATCCGTTGGGTACTTGAGCGTGCATTAGATAATGCAAAATTCGCTTGCACCTGCTTTGACAGTGCGGATGCTGTACTCGCCGCATTAGAAAATTCACTCCCTGATGTGTTGTTATCTGATATCCGTATGCCAGGCACAAATGGTATTGAGCTTCTGAATACCATCAAGCAATCACACCCGCTTCTGCCGATTATTATTATGACAGCACACTCTGACCTTGATGCTGCCGTAAATGCCTACCAATCAGGGGCATTTGATTACTTACCAAAGCCTTTCGATATTGATGAAACCGTCGCATTAGTCGAACGTGCTCTGAATCATAGCCGTGAACAAAACCATACTAGCCGTGAAGCTAAGCAGCCTGCCCCTACAGTCTCTTCGACCATGATCGGGGAAGCACCAGCGATGCAAGAGGTTTATCGCATTATTGGCCGTTTATCACGCTCATCAATTAGTGTGCTTATTAATGGCGAATCAGGAACGGGAAAAGAGCTGGTTGCCCACGCGTTACATCAACACAGCCCTCGTGCCGACGCCCCTTTTATTGCATTAAATATGGCGGCTATTCCCAAAGACTTAATTGAATCTGAGCTATTTGGCCACGAAAAAGGCGCATTTACGGGTGCGACTCAAGTACGTCAGGGCCGATTTGAACAAGCTAACCATGGGTCATTGTTTTTAGATGAAATCGGCGATATGCCCCTTGATGTACAAACTCGCTTGTTACGTGTTCTGGCTGAAGGCCAATTCTATCGTATTGGGGGTTATACCCCAGTCAATGTGGATGTACGGATTATTGCAGCGACCCACCAAGATCTTGAAAAACGAGTTAAAGAAGGCTTATTTCGCGAAGACTTATTTCACCGGTTAAATGTCATTCGAGTACAATTACCACCGCTACGTGAACGCACTGAAGATATCCCACGTCTCGCCGATTATTTTCTACAAAATACGGCAAAAGAACTCGGTGTCGAAGCTAAAGTTCTCCACCCTGACAGCGAAAAAATTCTTCAGCGCTATTATTGGTCAGGTAACGTTCGCCAATTGGAGAATGTCTGCCGTTGGTTAACCGTGATGGCAGCAAGCCAAGAAATTTTACCGCAAGATTTGCCCGATGATTTACTTGAAGAGCACCCACAACAAAATGCAGTGGTAAAATCATCGCAAGCTGATTCCATGCCAACACAATCATTGTCATCACAAAATCCTATTTCTGCAGCTCAGTGGTTTGAATTACTGGAAGAGTGGACCGATAACGCGTTAATAGAAGGCAAAGAAGACCTCTTTGCACAGACTATTCCCTTACTCGAACGTACAATGTTAAATTGCGCGTTGAAATACACCAATGGCCATAAGCAAGAAGCGGCCCGTTTATTAGGATGGGGAAGAAACACATTAACTCGAAAATTAAAAGAGCTAGGAATTGAATAACCCCCCAAACTTACTATCCTATTAAGATAGGCATGACTTAATTTATTATTTCATGCTTATCTTAATATTCAATAACGCCATACCAATCTACATCAAAAAAAGATATTAAAACGTTAAATAAATCACCATTAATGATGATTGGTTTCGGATAATACCTTTAATATAATACATTTTAGACTGTTTTTTGTTTTAAAATGAAATATTTAAAATGCAGCAATAATATTAAAATCCATCAAAACACATTATGAGTTAAACAATAACAAAAAGAACCAATTTAAAACTAATTTAACTATTTAATCTTTATTTTTATCTGCAATAAAAATCCCATAATTAAAAAATCAACATTTCTTAAAATATCCATAAAAAACTCCCAACTTATAATGTGAATACCAAATACAAGATATAAAAATAGCATCAAATAAGGATATTAAACCCAAATTACTCTCATATTGTTTATTTTTAAAATAAAAGTCAAAATACTCCCCGACTGAGTAACTGAATATTTTCACTGGCTCAATCACATCAAATAAATGTCCTCTTGGAGAGTAAAAAATGAAAAAGAATGTCTTTGCCTATTTAATTGCGGCATCGTCTGTTTTTGCCATTAATAATGCATTAGCTGCTGATGGAACGATAGATTTTACAGGTGAAATTACCGATCAGGCTTGTCAGTTTGCAACCGGTTCTGATGCATTTACCGTAAACTTAGGGAAAATCTCTAAAACGGCATTACCGAGTACGGGTAGCACGGCAGCAGCGACTAAATTTACCATCAAATTAGAAAACTGCCCGCAAACCGTGACTAGCGCAACGGTTAAATTTGATGCCACCAGTTACGCAGGTGATAATAGTGTACTCCAGTTAACCGACCCTACTGCTGCGACAACAGCAAAAAATGTTGGTATTCAAATTCAGGACGCCACAGGAACAACCGTTCCACTATTTACTGAATCTAGCGCGTATGCATTAAAAGAAAAGACAGTAAATAATTTAGATTTTACCGCTCGTTATATTGCAATGTCTAATAGCGTTGGCGTTGGTCAAGCAAACTCAACCGCAACCTTCACTATCAATTATAACTAATAGGCTTTTAGGGTTTAAATGGATTTAAACCTTATTCCTCTATTCAATGGTACTAATATGAAACGCTTAGTTTATTTTTTTATTTCTTCATTTTTATTGATTAATTTAGCCCATGCAGGCGTTATTATTGGCGGCACTCGTGTTATTTATCATGAGGGAAATAAGGATGTCAGTATTAGTGTCGAAAACCCTGATAAAATCCCTTATTTAATTCAATCATGGATTGATGGCATTGATGAAAATAAGCAATCCGCATTTACCATTACACCACCATTATTTAGATTAAACTCAGATAAAACCAATGCGTTAAGAATATTTTTAACAGAGAATACCTTACCGAAAGATAAAGAATCATTATTTTGGCTAAATATAAAAACAATCCCAGCAACGGAGCGAACAGAAAATTCATTGCAGATTGCCTTTAAAACGCAAATGAAATTAATTTATCGTCCTTCTGCAATTAAAAATTTTGATTTTGTTGAAGAACAAAAAAAATTAACTTGGTCAAAAACAGGCAATATGATTACAGTAAAAAACCCGACACCGTATTTTATGAATTTCCAAAGTATTACCTTCAACGGTAAAAAAGCGAATGACGTCTCTTATGCTGCACCGTTTTCTAGCACTTCTTTTGAGATTAACGATGCTGCGAATCATGGTACGGTGAAATGGGAAGTCATTAATGATTACGGCTCCGCATCTGAACTGGCTGAAGCGAAAATATAGCCCAAAATTGATTTAGGTTGTTAAAATGAGAATAAATAAAATATGCTTTAGCCTACTTATTTATTTAGGCTATACGGTACCTTTATACGCTGAAAATGCCATCGGCAATAATACAACAGAGGGAAATATCTATTTTGACCCTGATTTTTTAGAGTTGCCTAATAAAGATGCGGTCGATTTAAGCCAATTTGAAAATAACCAACAATTGGCTGGTAATTATTACGTTGATATTTATGTCAATACCAACTTAATCGGGGCAAAAAGTTTAAAATTTGATAAAAATACTGAAAACAAACTGGTTCCTTGCTTAACTTTGGATGATTTAAAAAGCTTTGATATTAAAATTGCAGATTATCCTGAGCTACAAAATAGCCAAACAGGCTGCGTCAATTTAGCAATCATTCCTGACGCAACAAGCCAGTTTGAATTTGATTCACAACGGTTATACCTCAGTATTCCGCAAATCGCGCTGGCGAAAAACCCGAGGGGTTATGTTGACCTTGCAGATATCGATAACGGTATTACCGCCCTATTACTGAATTACAGCTATAGCGGTTCTAAAAATACCGATCGTAAAGGTGGAGAAGACACCACCTCAAACTACGTCAATTTACGCCCCGGCTTAAATATTGGGGCATGGCGTCTGCGCAACTATACCACGTGGTCCAACAGCACAGGGCAGCCCAATAAATGGGATACTATTTATACTTACGCCTCCCGTGGGATCAACCGCATAAAAAGCCAACTAACCTTGGGAGACAGCGTATCTCCGTCAGACGTATTTGACAGTGTACCGTTTCGTGGGGCTCAGCTCGCCACCGATGATGATATGTACCCTGAAAGTCTGCGTGGCTATGCGCCAGTCGTGCGCGGGATAGCTCGCAGCAACGCACAGGTTACCATTCGCCAAAACGGTTACACCATCTACCAAACCGATGTGGCAGCAGGCCCCTTTGAAATCACTGACCTCTATCCAACCGGCAGCAGCGGTGACTTACATGTGACGATAAAAGAGTCGAACGGCAGCGAACAGGTGCAAATTGTACCCTTTGCCTCACTCCCCGTGCTGCAACGTGAGGGTTATTTATCTTATAGCACCACCGCAGGTGAATACCGTTCATATGATAGCCATGTAGATAAAACCAAATTTGGTCAGTTCACTTTGGTATACGGTTTACCCTATGGCATCACTATGTTCGGAGGAAGTCAGTTCAGTGAAAAATACCAATCTTATTCGATAGGTGCTGGGCAAAACTTGGGGCGCTTCGGGGCGCTTTCTATTGATATTACTCAATCTCACGCCAAAATGCGTGATGACAGCAAAGAACGTGGTCAGTCTTACCGCTTTAGATATAACAAAAACCTCAATGATATCGGCACCAATATTGCTTTGGCAGGTTACCGCTATTCAACCCAAGGGTATTACAGTTTATCCGAGGTGTTTGACACCTTCCGTGATACCACCTACAGCCCTGAGATCGAACGCCGCCGTAATCGCGGTGAAATCACCCTCAGCCAAAACCTAGGGGATACTTACGGTTCTATTTCAATGGGTTATGTTAATGAAGACTATTGGAATAGTGACCGCAAAACACAGTCAGCAACCCTTGGCTATAACAATAGCTGGCAAGGGATCAGTTATGGGCTGAATTACACCTATAACAAGAATACCAGCAGCTATTCGCAGAGTGCTGGGGCAAAAAAATACAGTGATGAAGACCATTTATTTACTTTTTCGGTCAATATTCCGTTCAGTTTGTTTGAAGATACCGCCTACATTAACTTTGCCAGTAACCACAGTAGCCGAGACTCCAGTTCGAGTAGCATCGGTGTATCAGCATCTCACCTGAACAACCGTTTAAATTGGAGCATGCAACAAAGTTTAGCCGATCAGGGACAAGGCAGTTCTGGTAATGCGAACTCCACCTATAAAGGCAGGTATGGTGAAATTTCTGGTGGTGCGAGCTATAGCAAAGATAACTATAACCTGTACTACGGAACTAATGGCAGCCTTGTCGCCCACGCGGACGGGTTAGTGTTAGGGCAACAATTAGGTGAAACCGCCGCATTGGTAGAAGTGCCCGATGCAGGAGGTGTACCAATACTAAACCAAGCGGGTGTAGTGACCAATAACCAAGGTTATGCGTTAGTGCCATACGTGACAGCCTACCGTAAAAATACCATCGACATTGATACTTCGGCGTTACCTGACAACACGGAAATGGAACTCACCAGCCAGTCAGTCTCCCCAAGCCGTGGGGCGCTAGTGAAATCCAGTTTTAGCGCCAATGTCGGTTATCGTGCCATTATGAATTTAACCTTTGTTGATGGAAAGCCAGTGCCATTCGGTGCGCAGGCCATATTTAAAGATAACCCGCAGCTCAATAATCTCGTGGGTAATGATGGCGAAGTTTATTTATCCGGCTTAGCAGAGAGTGGGAACTTTATTATTCAATATAACGATAAACAGCAATGCCAAGTAAATTATAACTTAACCGGTATTTCAGATTATATGGGGTTATATAAAACTACTGCGGTATGCCGATAAGAGGGAAATCGATAATGAAAAAATTAATAGTCAACTCTGTATTAGCGGTGGGATGTTTATATACCGGGTATGTAAGTGCAGCCTGCAATCAAAATCCTCAATTCAAGAATCGTATTACTACTCTACCTTCCGAGACGATTTACCTTCAGTATGATGATGATAGTACAAAAGAGATATATCATAAGGTCATGTCGATGGGAAGTGCGGCTAATGCAACGACATCTAATGGAGATCAATGCGGTTATAGCACGATATACGGGCAATATTCTAATGGCTGGAGTCAAGGCACCGATGGTTATGCAAACACGAATATTGCTAGGGTAAGTATACATATTTCAATACCCGCGGCAGGAATCAATTCAGCATTTAACTGGAAAAGAAGCCTTCCTTATAACAAAGCATACTTAGCTTGGGCCTCTCCAGGAGGAATCAGTTGGGCGGTACGTTTAAGAAAGGATGGCCGGGTAATTCAATCAGGCGACCTAAAGTCAGGCAACCTTGCAGAACTCTACCAAACGAACTCGCTACCTAGTTATAGCCGATGGTCATTTTCAACACTAAGAGTACCTGTGAATTTTAAAATTGTAGTTCTCAGTTGTACTTTAAAAAATACTGTTCCTACCATTAACTTAGGTGATTGGTATGATACTCAATTTCCTACTGTTGGCAGCACCAGTAGCGAAGTTGACATTCCAATTACCTTAAACTGCTTAGCGGGCACCAATATAAAAGCAACAGTAGTCGGTACCAGTGGTGTTATTAATGCATCTCAGGGGCACATAGGCTTATCGGGTACAGATAAAGCGACAGGGATCGCCATACAGCTTGTTGATGCAAATAAAAACCCCATTCCTTTAGGTAGCAAGCAAACAATAAAAAGTAACGTCGCAGCAGGCGAGCATATCTTTGGTTGGAAAGCGCGCTACATTAAAACTGCCGATAAAGTGACACCCGGATCCGCTAATGGCACCGTGACAATTAATGTGCTCTATGAATAGGAATAACCGTATGAAGAAAATATTATTCACTATTTTATCGATTAATTTACTTGCGATGTCATCTCATTCATTTGCAGCGTCAAATATTACCGTTAACTTTACAGGCAATATCAAAGCCGCTACCTGTAATATCTCTGGCGGCAACAATATTGATATTGACTTAAAACGTTTACCTATTGATATATTTAGTGGCGCGCAGACAGGGTCCGACTGGAGAAATTTTGATATTCATTTAAATAATTGTTCGTCATTTATCAATCAAATCAAACTGACATTTGCAGGCACTGCGGACACAGCTGATACGACTAGCTTATATAAAAACCTAGGTACTGCTCAAAATATAGCTGTGCAATTACAAAGCGGTGATGGTGCCACACCGTTAGGTAATCAAAAAATATTACAAGTGCCCTTAAATGGGCAATCTGATGTCGCTATTCCACTGCGTACGCGGGCTGTTAGCATGGCAGGTAATGTCGTGGCTGGCTCTATTTCAGCCAATATTACCGCCACCATCACCTATTTATAAACCGGAGCATATAATATGAAGAAAATAGTGCTGTTATTCTGTCTTGCTTCCAGCCCCGTATTGGCAACAGACCAGCAAATTAATATCAATGTACATGGTTATGTCGCAGTTATGCCCTGTGAATTAGAAACCATCAATCATGTCATTGACCTGAAAAAAGTGAATGTTTGGAATATTCGGGATACACAAACTTCACCGTGGGTTGATTTCTCAATTAAATTGAAAAATTGCCCTATGGGTACCAAGGAAGCCATTATGGAAATTAAAGGCACCCCAGATTCAACCACAACGGATTATTTTATCAACACCGGTAGTGCTAAAAATGTCGCATTAAACTTAGCTCACCATGCAAATAAAACCACGATAAAAAATGGTGAAAAAATTACGGTGCCCGTTAATGAACAAACCCGCAAAGTTGATATTCCGCTATCAGCGAGAATGGCAGGCTATGGCTCAGGTATGACAAGTGGTTCATTTAATAGCCACCTTGATTTTACATTTGTTTATCATTAACAAGGTCTGGCTATTATATTAACTAATATCCAAATAAAAACTGTATACGTGTGATTTAAATCAAGATAAAAACCATAGTACCTGATAGATGTATCTTGAAGGTACAAGGCATTCTTTTACTTATTAAGAATAAAAAATCAATGAGGTTGAATAATGAGCAATTATTACCCTGTCTCTGCGGTTATTGGTAATAAAATAAAGTCATTGCGTAAAAATAAAGGACTCTCTCTTATTACTCTCGCTAAGACTGTTGGAATTAGTGAGCAACAGCAACTACGTTATGAACGGGGAAATAACCGAATATCGGTAGATAGACTAAAACAATATTCCAACTATTTTGATATTAACATTAGTTACTTTTTTTCGTTTAGTGACGATGAAAAAACAAAAATTAAAAATGGTTATGAAATTAAAAAATCATTTTCTTTATAGTATTTTTACTTAATCATTATTGGATACTGTATGAAAAAAAACACCTCTAAAATTGTCGGAGCGCGGATCCGCACACTAAGAAAAGACCAAAACATGAGTATTCAGCAACTCAGCACATTACTTGGAATTAGTCAGCAGCATCAATCTCGCCATGAATTAGGCGAAATCCGAATTCATGTTGATACGTTATATTCTATTTCCGAAATACTCGACCTTGATATTCAAGAGTTAATTGTTGACTTTGCTACCCCACTACCAGTTAACATAATGAGTAATAAACAGAATAGAAAAAAAATATTGCAAGCAGAAAGCCTATTATCACCAGAACATAATTTCAATTTATACAAATAGCGTTAATACAAAACTAAATTTATTTATAGGAAATTTATAGTCATGACAACTATAGCTAAAGGTATCTATAAGTAAGAAATCTCTCACGTAGCCTTAACATAGCGAATTAAAATTAAGGCTACTTAATTGAATTTAATAAGAACATTTTGATAGTCATTTAATGTTTCCTTAAAACCAAAGTTACCCCTATTTTTATTCATTTACTGAATGGCAACACCATTTTCTCTATAAAAAACCAAATAAATAGCACATTTAGACCTGCTAAATCCGATAACTATACTATTATTTCATTTTTCGATAGTAAAAATACAACATCCACTGTATGTGGTCTAATAAGTCAAAACCTTATAATCCCAAATTATCACCATATGAGAGATAAATTAAATTTATATCCCTCCTTGTAATTATTCTTAGTTTTATATCGTTATTTAACTTTAGTGAAAAAATCAAAAAAAATTATATTTAACTTAGCTCAATATAGTGTATTAATCCTTCTCTTATAATGTGTTAACTTAATTAAAAAAATTAAATACTTTAAAATTTAATTATATTTTACCAAATTTTACAAAACTTGTTTATTTTAATAAATAGTTTCAAAATACTCTCCAATTGAGTAATTGGTAATTCCACCTACTCAATAAAAATAAATAATTATCTTTTGGAGAAAAACAAATGAAAAAGAACTTACTTGCATCATTAATTGCTGCAACCTCAATCTTTGCTGTTAATAATGCATTAGCAGCAGATGGTACTATCGATTTTACAGGTGAAATCATCGACCAAGCATGCGAATTAGCAGCTGGCTCTGATGCACTAAAAGTAAACTTAGGACAAGTATCTAAAAAAGCATTACCAAACGCAGGAAGTACAGCGGCAGCAACTAAATTTACGATTAAATTAATTAATTGCCCTGCTACAGTAACAACGGCTTCAGTAAAATTTGATGCTGATTCTTATATTGGTGATGATGAAGTTATTAAATTAAAAGAAGAAACTGGCGTTGCAACTGGCGTTGGAATTCAAATTACTGATGATACGAATAAAATTGTTCCATTATTTACTGCCTCTAAAGCATATCCATTACAACAAAATGTGGAAAATAATTTAGATTTCAGAGCACGTTATATTGCTAAGTCTGACACAGTGACTCCTGGTCCTGCAAATGCGACAGCAACTTTCACAATCAATTATAACTAAGTAATAAATAAGGTTTAAAAGGACTTAAGCCTTATCTAATAATAATCAATGGTGGTATTATGAAATCTATTATCTATATTTTCATTTCCTTACTTACGCTAATAAATACTGCGAATGCTGGTGTTATTATTGGTGGAACCCGTGTTATTTATAATGAGGGAAACAAAGATGTCAGCATCAGCGTAGAAAATCCAGATAAAATCCCTTATTTGATTCAATCTTGGATAGATAATATAGATGAAAAAAAACAGTCTGATTTTTCTATCACACCACCATTATTTAGGCTAAATGCAGATAGAACTAATGCGCTTAGAATATTTTTAACAGAAAATAAATTACCTAATGATAGAGAGTCATTGTTCTGGTTAAATATAAAAACTATTCCAGCAACAGAAAGAACAGAGAACTCATTACAAATTGCCTTTAAAACGCAAATGAAATTAATTTATCGCCCTAAAACATTAAAAGATGTTAATTTTATTGAAGAGCAAAAAAAATTAGTGTGGTCTAAATCTGGAAATAAAATTACGGTTAAAAACCCAACACCTTATTTTATGAATTTCCAGAGCATCAGCTTTAACGGAACAAAGGCTAATGATGTTTCTTATGCGGCACCTTTCTCAAGTGCGACTTTCGAGGTTAATAACTCAAATACTAATGGAACAATTAAATGGGAAGTTATTAATGATTATGGTGCAGCACCAGAAGCACTCGAAAAGAAAATATAAAACTATAAAATAAGTTGGGCTTTATCATGAAAATAAATAAAATATCTCTAGGCCTACTATTATATTTAGGCTATACCGCATCGCTATATGCTGAAGAAAAAACAGAAAATAATGTCTACTTTGATCCTGACTTTTTAGAGCTACCGAATAAAGATTCGGTTGATTTGTCACAGTTCGAGAATAATGAGCAATTAGCCGGTGACTACTATGTTGATATTTATGTCAACACCAACTTAATTGGTGCTAAAAATCTTAAATTTGAAAAAAATAGCCGTAACCAATTAGTTCCATGTTTATCACTTGCTGATATTAAAGAGTTTGGTATCAAAACAGCGGAATACCCTGAATTACAAACCGCAGGAAGTCACTGTGTAAACCTTGCAGCGATCCCTGATGCCACAAGTAATTTTGAGTTTGATTCTCAACGTTTATATTTAAGCATCCCCCAAATCGCATTGGATAGAAACCCAAGGGGTTACGTTGACTTAGCCAATATCGATAATGGCATCAACGCACTGCTATTAAATTACAGCTATAACGGCTCTAAAAATTACGATCGTAAAAGTAGTGGTTCGGATAACACATCCCATTATGTAAATTTAAGACCTGGCTTAAATATTGGAGCATGGCGGCTACGCAATTACACAACATGGTCAAGTAGTACCGACCAATCCGGTAAATGGGATACCATCTATACCTACGCATCACGCGGTATTAATAGCATCAAAAGTCAGTTGACCTTGGGGGATAGTGTCTCACCTTCGATGGTTTTTGATAGCGTGCCATTTCGGGGTGCTCAGCTTGCGACAGATGATGATATGTCCCCTGAGAGTTTACGCGGCTATGCGCCCGTTGTACGTGGGATTGCTCGTAGCAACGCACAGGTGACGATCCGCCAAAATGGTTACATTATCTACCAAACCGAGGTGGCTGCGGGCCCTTTTGAAATCAACGACTTATACCCAACAGGGGGAAGCGGTGATTTGCATGTCACCATCAAAGAATCCAACGGTAGCGAGCAATATCAAATCGTTCCTTTTGCTTCATTACCTGTATTACAACGTGAAGGATATTTTTCTTATAGCGTAACGGGCGGGGAATACCGCGCTTATGACAGTAGCATTGATAAAACAAAATTTGGCCAATTTACCTTAATCTATGGTCTACCGTATGGTATTACCGCTTATGGTGGTAGCCAAGTGAGTGAGCATTACCAATCTTACTCCATCGGTACAGGCCAAAACCTTGGGCGATTTGGTGCGTTATCCATTGACGTTACCCATGCAAATTCAACGCTAAGTAATGACGTTAAGGAAAAAGGCCAATCATACCGTTTCCGCTATAACAAAAATATCAACGATATTGGTACTAATATCGCATTGGCTGGTTATCGTTATTCCACTAAAGGTTTTTACAGTTTAGCGGAAGTCTTTGACGGCTATAGAAATACAAACTATATCCCTGAAATTGAACGCCGCCGTAATCGTGGTGAGATCACCCTCAGCCAAAACTTAGGGGATAACTTTGGTTCAATCTCTGTAGGCTATATCAATGAAGACTACTGGAATAGTGACCGTAAAACTCAATCTGCTACAGTAGGTTATAACAATAGTTGGCAAGGCATCAGTTATAGTTTGAATTATACCTATAATAAAAATACTAATAGCTACTCATATACTTCCGGTAGCCGTACGAAAAGTGAAGATGATCATCAGCTTGCCTTCTCTATCAGTGTGCCATTTACCGTGTTTGATAACACCTTCTATTACAACTTTAACAGTAATAGTAGCAGCAACGGCCCAAGCACAGGCAGTATTGGGCTTTCTGCTTCACAACTTAATAACCGCTTAAATTGGAGCATGCAGCAGGGTTTCACCACTCAAGAACAAGGTACTAGCGGTAATATGAACGCTTCTTATAAAGGCCAATATGGTGAAATTTCAGGTGGAACAGGCTATAGCAAAGACAACTATAACCTCTATTACGGTGTTAATGGTAGCTTAGTGGCTCACTCTGGCGGCCTTGTACTCGGTCAACAATTAGGCGAAACCGCGGCTATTGTTGAAATCCCAGATGCAGGTGATGTACCAGTATTAAACCAAGCAGGGGTTGTCACTAATAACCAAGGTTATGCACTCGTGCCTTATATCACGGCTTATCGTAAAAATGTGATTGATATTGATACTTCTGAACTACCTGAAAATACGGAAATGGAGTTAACCAGCCAAAGTGTTGCACCAAGCCGTGGCGCTCTAGTGAAAGCCAGCTTTGCCGCAAATGTCGGGTACCGAGCCATCATGATATTAACCTTTGCTGATGGTAACCCCGTACCTTTTGGTGCTCAGGCGATATTTAAAGATAATCCTCAGCTAAATAATATAGTGGGCAATGATGGCGAAATTTATTTATCTGGTTTAGCTGAAAATGGCAGCTTTACCATTCAATATAACGATAAACAACAATGCCAAGTAAATTATAACTTAGCAGGTATATCGAATTATATGGGGTTATATAAAACAGCTGCAATTTGTAAATAATCGGTGATATAAATGAAAAATTTATTCTATAAGTCTACTTTTATATTTATAAGTCTATTTTTATATTCAAGCTATACAAATGCAGCCTGTATCCAGAATCCAAGATTTAATAATATACAAGTGAATATTCCTACAGCAACTTATAACATTCAGTATGATGATATAACTACCAGAGAATTAGGGGCACTAAGTGTCCGTTATTTATCTGGTTCGATGACAACTACCTATTCTGAAGGAAATGGGAGCTGTGGTATATCTTACTTATATGGTGATTTTATTAATAACTGGGTTCCCAATAATGGTGTTGCAACATCAAATATTCCTGGTATCGGTATTTCAGTTCAAACTGCATCAATAGGTGGAGATTTCAATCGTTGGTTTGGCCCTTCCTCAAGTGGCAAGCAACCATGGGAAATATCAGATACCGTTTGGTATATTAAAATAAAAAAAATAGGGCAGGTAACCTCGTCAAATACCCTGCGCTCTGGCCCAGTAGCTCAATTAACTCAAAAAAATCAGACGCCCATTAGCACTTGGTATCTAACAACCTTAAACATGCCTGCAAATGCGATTCGTATCAATGTACTTAGCTGTTCATTAAAGAACAACCAGTCAACCTACAATATTGATATGCAAGATTGGTATGATACACAATTCCCTAATATAGGCTCAACCAGTGCGCCTGTAGATATTCCAATTACCTTAACATGTGCAGCGGGTACCAATATTAAAGCGACGGTCACAAGTTCTAAATATGAAGATACCGCTACAGGAAAATTAGCTCTAACGGGACCTGATAGCGCCACTGGTGTCGCAATACAATTGCTAGATAAAAATAATAACCCGATCAAGTTGAACACTTTAAATAGCCTGCAAAATAATGTGCCGGCTGGTGATTATATGTTTGATTGGAAAGCTCGCTATATCAAAACGGCAGATAACATCACGCCGGGTACAGCGAATGCCTCTGCTACTGTAAATATTCGCTATGAGTAGGAATAAAAAATGAAAAAAATATCTAAAAATTTACTTTTACTTAGTAGCTTAATATTCAGTGGGAATTTATTTGCTGCTAGCACAGTGACATTGAACTTTACCGGAAATATTAGAGCCGCAACTTGCAATATTACCGGTGGGAATAATATTGATATTGACCTGAAAAATATTTCTGCTGATGTATTTCGTAATGCGAGTTCAGGTTCTAACTGGAACACATTTAATATTAGCCTAAATAATTGTTCATCTTTTATTAATCAAGTAAAACTGACGTTTACAGGAACCGCAGATACTGCGGATGCAGCAAGCTTATACAAAAATCAAGGTACGGCTAAAAACTTAGCCGTTCAACTACAAAATGGTAATGGAACAACCGCTTTAGGTAACCAAAAAGTATTACAAGTTCCGACAAATGGGCAAGCGAATATTAATATTCCATTACGCACACGCGCCTTTAGCTCATTAGGTAATGCCACTCCGGGAACTATTTCCGCCAATATTACGGCAACAATTACCTATTTATAAAAGAGAAAATAATATGAGACATTTTATCCTATTACTATCACTAATGAGCTGTTCTTTAACTGCATTTGGGCTAACAGCAAATATTAAAGTGCATGGCGTCGTTATTGCTGCTCCTTGTGAGGTTGAAAAAAATAATTATTTAATCGATTTGAAAAAAATTAATATTTGGAATATCAAAGATACGCAAAAATCTCCGTGGGTTGATTTTTCCGTGAAGCTAAAAAATTGCCCTGTAGGCACCACCAAAGCTGTAATGAAAATATCAGGTACGCCAGACTCAACAATAACTGAACATTTTATTAATAATGGTACGGCGAAAAATGTGGCATTAAATTTAGCCAATACCGGCAATAAAACAACAATAAAAAATGGCGATACCATTACCGCGAATGTTAATACTCAAACGCGAAATGTTGAAATCCCATTATCGGCAAGAGTCTCGGGTTATGGAAGTGGTATGGTTGCAGGTTCATTTAAAAGCCATTTAGAATTTACATTTACATATCAGTAAGTAAGTTTGTTTTAATTATATCAGTTTTAATAGGGGAAAGCGGTATGCCTAATTACTATCTTATATCAAAAATAATTGGCAATAAAATCACCTATTACCGAAAAATGAAAGGCATGACATTAGAAAATTTATCTAATATCGTGGGTGTGAGTGAACAACAACAGTCACGCTATGAGCGTGGTATTAATCGAATTAATATTGATAGGCTTTATCATTACTCTAAGATATTTGAAATTGATATTATGGCTTTTTTTATTTTCAATTCTAGAGAGATCAATGAGATTGAGCATGCAGAAGAAAAATATTTAAATAAAAAAAGTAAATGTTAAGGATATTTTATGACTAAAAAGAAAATTTTACTGGTAATAATAGGCTCGGTTTTTGCTTATTCTGCATATACACAAGCGGCCTGTATTCAAAATCCTAATTTACGGAATGTTGTGGTGAATGTACCAGCAAGAACCTATTCGCTGCAATATGATGATACAGGGGCTCGCGATTTAGCCACTATTCAGGTCAATTTTAAAGGCTCACAAGTCAATACATTTTCAGGCCCAAAAAGTAATGGTCAATGTGGTGATGCCTACTTACACGCTGACTATGTCAATGGTTGGGTACCAAACGGCAATAAAATTGCAGCCAGTAATATACCGGGCATCAGCATTCAAGTGAAAGCAACCAATATCGGTTTTTTAAATACACGTTATGGACCACCAACAGCAGCTAACCCAGCCGCTTGGACTATTGCTAACCCATATTGGACGATTACCATAAAAAAAACAGGACAAGTCACACAAGGGGGAAATTTAAAGGCAGGGCATGTGGGAAGACTAACACAGCGTAACCCTGCGCCACATAACAGTACGTGGAATTTAACATCGCTGAATATTCCAGCAGGTACTATCAAAATTAATGTATTAAAGTGCTCAACAAAAGCGACAAGTTACAATGTTAACTTAGGGACTTGGTATGATACTCAGTTTAAAGCTATTGGCTCTACTAGCAATAGTGTCAATATACCCATTACATTAAGCTGCGCTGCAGGCACCAATCTAAAAGTGACAGTCACAAGTAGTGCTGGGTATGTTGATATCAATACAGGGAAGATTAAATTGTCTGGGCAAGGGCAAGCAACCGGAGTCGCCATTCAATTATTGGATAGAAATAGTAACCCGATAAAGCTCAACTCAAAGTTCACTTTGCAAAACAATGTTGCAGGTGGCGATTATATTTTTAATTGGAAAGCTAGATATATTAAGACTGCTAATAATATAACTGCAGGAACTGCAAACTCAACAGCTTCGGTTAACATAAGATATGAATAAATAGCATCCAACATTAATCATAAAAAGATATTAATTTATTTATAACTTGATTTTTATTGCTAACATCGAAAAATATCATCGAACAATTGATAAATAGCAAATTTACTATTTTATTAAAATGGTTAAGATAGAGAGGTAATCTTTCATCGTGTTTAGTTAGAAATAAAAAATATAATTATAGGAGTATATATGCCTTATTCAACATCTCACCTAATTGGCAAAAAAATACTTTATTATCGGAAAACGAATGGACTTTCAGTTAATGAACTATCCGAGGTTATTGGCATCAGCCCACAACAACAGTCACGATATGAAAGAGGAGTAAATAGAATTACTTTAGATAGATTGTTCCAGTATGCAACGTATTTTGAAATTGATATTAAAACCTTCTTTCAGTCCCATGATTTTTAATAAATTAAGTAATAATACATATCACTAGAAGATCCAATTACATTAAAAATATTTAATTATATTAACATTATAATATTTAAAATAAATTAGAGAGAAAATCATGAAACGAAAAATATCTAAATCCGTCGGTTTAAAAATAAGATCATTAAGAGAAAGTCACGGAATGAGTGGTAAAGATTTAAGCATATTGTTAGGCATTAGCCAACAACACCAATCACGCTATGAAAATGGCGAGGTTAATATTCATGTCGATACTATTTACCAGTTGGCACAAATATTTAATGTTTCGCCGACCTATTTCTTTACTGAAACCATTACGGATATTAATAGTACAGAGCTCTCTGTTAATAAAAAGAATTATTTCTCTGCTGAAGCTTTGGTATTCTAACCTCTAAATATGAGCATTATAATATGCCAATAAATTAAATATCGGTGCTATTTCTATTTATAGTATAGCACCGACTTATTATTCTTTTTTAGACTCCTCCACCAACCAATGACAAAATATCGCCATTGCTGGTGTCATGACTCTCGACTTTAAACGGCTCAACCAATATCCACCCAGTGTTACAGATATATCAAAAGGTTGAACTAACGCCCCAGCACTTAATTCATGACTAAACATGCAACTTGGCACCAATGCTATACTGTCGGTTAATAACGCAGCCTCAACCATTAAACGTGATGAATCAAATACAGGGCCTTTGACACGCCAAGGTTCAATCTCCGCAGCTAAAAACCATTTTTCCCATTCATCTTTACGATATGAACGCATTAACTGGTGGGATTTTAAATCTAATGGATGTTTGAGCTGGCTCGCGACTTTCTCTGAACAAAGTACAGTATGAGCCGTTGAAAATAGAGGAATATTTTCAACCAGTGGCCATAAGCCCTCCCCAAAGCGAATAGCAAAATCAACGCCTTCGGCAGCGAGATTCACCACATTGTTATGAGTCATAATGCGTAAATCAATATAAGGGTATAGTTCCGAGAATTGGGTTAATCTTGGCAATAACCAGCCCACAGCAAATGTACCGACCACTGAAATACTTAAAGCTTCTCGATAATGGCCATCTTCAAATTGCAATAGTAGTGACTCAATCTGGTCAAAAGAGCGGCTCAATACGGGTAGCAATGCAAGCCCTTCATCAGTTAATGCAAGCCCTCGAGGTAAGCGAATAAAGAGTTCTAGTCCCAGCTGCTCCTCTAACAACCTAACTTGTTGACTAACAGCTGCCTGAGTGACATTCAACTCTATTCCTGCTCGTGTAAAACTTAAATGCCGCGCTGAAGCTTCGAATGCCCTAAGCGCATTGAGTGGAAGCCGATGACGATAATTTTCTGCCATAAGATTTCCTTTTACCTCATCGAATTTTATATCGTTTTAAATAATGGCCGAAAGCATGCATACTGCTTGGCAGTCGCGGTTTAACCGCCTAATAGCCTATATTAAAGCACTTTAAATTTACAATGAAGTGCTTTCAATTCCTGTTAGCAATAACTTAAACTTGTACTTATTGGAATAACTCTATGAAAACTCTTTTTCGTCAGGGGCGAATTTTTGTCGCACTGAGTTTGGCGTTAACCACGCTATCCGCTAATGCGTTCACTCAAAAGGATGTGGATGACATTATTAAACCTCTGATGGAACAAAAACAGATCCCAGGGATGTCTGTCGCAATTTCCGTTGAAGGGAAACACTATATTTATCACTATGGTGTGCAGTCTAAGCAAAGCTTAGTACCTGTCAGTGATGAGACTTTATTTGAGATTGGTTCTTTGTCTAAAACCTTTACTGCCACACTCGCAGCCTATGCACAAGACCAAGGAAAACTCGATTTTTCGCAAAAGGTAAGCCACTATCTTCCTGAATTAAAAGGGTCTGCTTTTGACCAAGTCACAGTAATGAACTTGGCTACTCACACTTCCGGTTTATCGTTATTTGTGCCTGATAGCATTACTAATTCAGCGGAATTAATCCGTTATTACCAACATTGGAAACCGACCAAAGCCATTGGGCAATATCGCTCTTATTCAAATCTTGGCGTGGGGCTACTCGGTATCGTTACCGCTAAACAACTCAAAATGCCATTTGAGCAAGCGATGGAAAAATTAATGTTGCCTGCACTTGGGCTAAAACATACCTATATTCATGTCCCTAAAAACCAACAGAAAAATTATGCTCAAGGTTATAATAAGCACGATCAGCCCATTCGTGTGGCACCACAAATTTTAGATGCTGAATCTTATGGTTTGAAATCTAATGCTAAAGATCTAATTCGCTTCTTAGATATTAATATGCAAACGAAGAAAGTCGCTAAGCCATGGCAAGAAGCCGTAGAGAACACCCATACTGGGTTCTATATGACCGATTCATTTATGCAAGATATGATGTGGGAAAGCTATTCATGGCCAGTATCTCTTGCTCAATTACAGCAAGGTAACCGAAATGAAATGGCGCTCACACCGCAAAAAGTTGAAGCTATCCATCCTGTAATGCCACCTGAAACACAGGCTTTTTACAATAAAACAGGTTCAACCAATGGTTTTGCAACCTATGCGGCATTTATTCCGGAAAACCAAGTGGGTATTATTATTTTATCCAACAAATGGTATCCAATCCCTGACCGCATCACTGCGGCCTACCAGCTAATCGAAAAAGCGAAACACTAGCCCACGCAGAACATCCAATGTTCTAAATAATCAGATAACGAACCAGTAATACTCAAAATAGTTCGTGCTAGAGCAAGGCGTCGAAATAAAGACAGCGCGGGTCACATACACTAAGTATGTGACCCGTGTGACTGAATGAAGACAACAATGCGACAGTACGAAAAATAAAGAGCATTTAGATGACACGGGAAAACTGCCGCTGCCTCATCTGACTACGTAAGTAAACATCAAAACACATACAAATATTACGAATAAGTAAACGCCCTTGCGGCGTAACTTTAATACCTCTGTCTGTCATTTCAACCAACCCGTCTTCTGCCATTGGCTTCAATAGCTCTAAATCCTCTTTAAAATAAGATTTAAAGTCAATTGGATAGATTGCTTCAATTTGTGCAAAATCCAATTGGAAGTTACAGATTAAGGTTTTAATAACATCACGGCGCAAGCAATCATCATCGGTTAAGACGAGACCTCGCCACAGCGCTTGGCCTTGCTCTTCAACTTGCGCATAATAGGTTTTCAAATCTTTCTGATTTTGCGCGTAGTTATCGCCTAACATACTGATCGCAGAAACGCCTAATCCTAATAAATCACAGTCGCCTTGAGTCGTATAACCTTGGAAATTACGGTGTAAAACCCCTTCTCGTTGGGCCACAGCGAGCTCATCTTCAGGGCGAGCAAAGTGGTCCATACCAATAAATTGATAGCCATCTCTGGTGAGGGTTGCGATTGTGTCTTGCAGAATATCGAGTTTTTGCTCTGCACTTGGTAAATCAGCATCTTTAATTTTACGCTGCGCCGCAAATAAATTAGGCAAATGCGCGTAATTAAACACACTTAAGCGATCTGGTGATAATTCAGCCACTTTCTTTAAGGTAAATGCAAAGCTTTCAGGAGTTTGTTTAGGTAAACCATAAATCAAATCAATACTCGTTGAGGTAAAACCCGTTTCTTTGGCTCGTTTAATTAGGGCAAAAATAAATTCTTCGTCCTGTTCACGGTTAACCAGCACCTGAACTTCTTTATTAAAATCCTGAACTCCCATGCTTAAGCGGTTAAACCCTTCATCGCGCAGATGGTCTATCATATCCAGTTCAATTTCACGCGGGTCGACTTCGATGGACATTTCAACATCATCCGCAAAATGAAAATGCTTTTTCAATAAACCAACCAAATGGCTGACTTGAGCTTTATCGAGGTAAGTCGGAGTACCACCGCCCCAATGCATCTGGGTCACAATACGACCTTTTAATAAAGCTGCGCGCTGAATAATTTCTTGTTCAATTACTTTAAGATATTCATCGGCTTTATGTTTTTGGCGTGTCACTAATTTATTACAGCCACAGAAATAACAAAGTTTATGGCAAAAAGGGATATGGACATAGAGCGATAAAGGTCGATCAGGATAACGTTGTGTTGCTTGAACAAACGCATTATCATCATAATCTTGATTGAATTCCAAGGCGGTAGGATACGAGGTATAACGAGGCCCTGAATAATTGTATTTTTGAATGAGAGAAAGATCCCAAACAATATTTTGCTCTGACATAACATTCCTCAATTGACCAAAAGCTCAAACTATAACGATGACTTCACTCTATTTAATTTGTTATTCGATGAGAGTGAAAATTTTATAACCTGCATAAGCATTATAGACTCTAAATATTTCAAGTTGCAGCTAGGCGACAAGTGAATGAGTCCCTAGGAGTATACATAAGTATGAGACTCGTGCGAATGAACATAGTCAACAACGCTGCAGCTTTGAATATGACGAGTATAAATATGTTAGCGAAAAGAGACTTGATGCAACATCAAAGAAAAGTGAGTTAGCAGAAAAAATAACCAAATCCCCCGCTAGCACGAGGGATCTTTTAAACGAAATTATTTACTTTTTAAGATGCGCATAATGTCATCAAGTTTTTCTTCGTCTTCTTCCTCTTCTTCTTCGCTATATTCAATACCGAGAATATTCATCAGTTCATCAATACGGTCTAAACAGGTATCAACATACTGCTGTTCTTGCGCAGTGATAGTTTCGCCATCCTCCAGACGCGCCAAAATGCTATCTAGGCGGTCATCGCTTTCTAGCATTTCCAACTCTTTTTCTGGCGTCAATTTTTCTTTAGCGACTGGCATCTCTTTCACCACTGGACGCGCTACAGGTTTGTTATCATCCACAACTAATGGAATCGGTTTTTTGCTACCAATACGCGGGTCTGTGGTGGTAGATTGCCCACCTTTAGCATTGTTAGAAGCAGATTCTTGGTTACGGCTACCAGATTTATGACCACGATGTTTTTTCTCGCGCTTACGCTCACGGCCTTCAGCATTTATCTCTTCTTTAGTTTTACGGTATTTTTTCTTTGGCTTAGCAGCCGGTTTTTTTGGTGCATTCATGGTCTGATACCTTGATAAAGTCAGTTTCTGCTGCGAAATCTAGCAGGATCCCATAAAGGGGGAAAGCACTAGTTTGCAATTTCAGCGGATTTTTTACTCCACCCTGCCTTCGCAATAGTACTTTAATGATTATACCTTAAATAATTTGAGTTGCATGCAAGTAACAAGACGGGAAAGCCATCTGAAGGGGGATTAATCTTCCAAGTGGTTTTACCTAAAAAAATAGAGAGCCATCTTGAGAAATATTCTAAATAATTCAAGTTGTGGCTAGGCGTCAATCGAGGTTATCTCGGGGAGCATACATAAGTATGTGACCCGAGTAGCCGAGTGAAGACAACAACGCCAAAGCTTGAAGTATGACGAATATTAATACGCTAAATAGTTTGAGCTGTAGCAAGGCGGCAAGAGTTGCTAATCCCTAGGAGCATACAAAAGTATGTGACTAGGGTTAGCAAACGCAGCCAACACCGCTACAGTTCAAAATATAAAGCGTATTTTAGGCGTCGACGAGCACCATTTTTAGTAGGAACATCGCCGCCACTAAAATCACACACAGCCCCAAATCACGCCAGCGGCCTGTACCAATTTTCATTGCACAGTACGCAATAAAGCCTAGTGCGATACCTTCTGTGATTGAGAAGCTAAATGGCATCATCACTGCGGTAATAAATGCGGGTACAGACTCAGTTAAGTCATCCCATTTCACGCGGGTTAAACTTGAAGTCATCAACACGCCCACGTAAATCAAGGCACCCGCAGTTGCATAAGCAGGAACCATACCGGCAAGAGGAGAGATAAACATGGTCAATAGAAATAGAATACCAACGACAATCGCAGTTAAACCTGTACGCCCACCAACAGAAACACCAGAAGAACTTTCAATATAGGCGGTGACAGAAGATGTCCCCATCGCTGAACCTGCAACAGAGCTCAAGCTGTCCACATATAACGCTTGCTTCATCCGTGGGAAAGTTCCGCGTTCATTTGTGATACCAGCTTTGTCAGTCACACCTATCATGGTGCCTGATGAGTCAAACAGGTTTACTAACATAAAGGCAAAAATCACACCGGATAACGCTAAGTCTAAAGAGCCAGCGAAATCAACCTGCCCGACGACACTCGTGATACTTGGCGGCATTGAGAATATCCCAGAATATTTCACATCCCCCAGAGCTAGGCCAATCAAGGTGGTCACTGCAATAGAAACTAATACCGCGGCATGAATATTACGAGCCGCTAAGATTGCAATAATAAAGAACCCGAGGGCTCCCAGCCAAACATTATGGTGAGTCAAGTTACCGATAGAGACTAACGTGTCTGGATTAGCGACAATAATACCGGAGTTTTTCAGCCCCATCATCGCAATAAATAGGCCGATACCACTGGTGATCCCGACGCGAAGACTAAGCGGGATATTGGCGATAATCCAATAACGGATACGGAATAATGTCAGAATAAATAACCCGACTGCCCCCCAAAATACGGCCCCCATTGCAACTTGCCATGAATAGCCCATCGCGCCAACTACAACGAAAGCAAAAAAAGCATTCAGCCCCATAGCAGGTGCTACTGCAATCGGTAAATTTGCCAACAGCCCCATCAAAATACTACCAATAGCCGCAATCAAACAGGTGGTGACAAACACAGCTTTGATATCCATGCCTGCAACTGAGAGAATTTGAGGGTTAACAAAGACGATATATACCATCGTTAGGAAGGTGGTGAAGCCTGCAACAACTTCTGTCCGTGCTGTCGTGCCGTGCTCTTGCAATTTAAAAACACGCTGAAACAAGCCCTGCGGTTGTGCCGAGCTAGAAGATTGATTACTCATTAGATATTGCGCCCAAAAAAAGTTTTTTTCGCCCTATACTACAATTAAAAATCACAAAAGAAAACGATTGCGTAAACTATAAGGGGCAAAAATGTCCTAACTAACTGATACGCCAAGATGAAATAATAATAGAAACCAAAATAGTGGAGTGAAAAAGTGGTGAGTATTTCACCACCACTTTTGATTTAGGAAAGTGCTAACAATTTTTGTCGGCGCCAAAACAATAAACGATGTTTCGCAGCCAGTTTCTGGGGTTGATGTTGCACGCTCAGCTTTGTCGCCACCCTATTCGCAATAATTTCTACCGCAAAACACATCACAAAATAAATAAATGCTACGAATAAGAAAACTTCGAGAGGATAAACCATTTCACGGTTATTCACTTGGGTTGCTAAGAAAGAAAGCTCCGCAACACCAACAACATAGGCTAATGAGGTATCTTTAATTAATGCTACCCACTGGTTAATAAATGAAGGAACCATCATACGTAAGGCCTGTGGCAATACGACATTCCACAATACCTGCCAGCGGCTAAACCCCAAAGATAACCCTGCCTGCCACTGCCCTGCTCCTATCGCTAAAATGCCGGCTTTCACGGCATGAGCCAAATATGCAGAAGTAATTAATGCCAATGCACAGACGACTGTTGCAATACCCGGAATTTCCATACCCAATAAGATTGGCAACAGAAAATAGGTCCAAAAAATTAACATAATGACCGGAATTGCACGGAAAAAACCTAAAATCGCCGCAAATAGGTTAACCCAGAAGCCCCGCAGCATGGCTAAAGCTATTCCGCCCAATGTTCCTAATACAATAGAAGCCGCACCAGCAAGTAAACTAATGACTAACGTCAGTGCAGCGCCTTCGAGTGGCCCATCTGGAAAAGTACCAAACAATAAATATTGCCAGTTCTGCTCAATAATCGAAAAATCCATCTTATACCCCCTGAGCCAAATTACGCTGTTGACGCCACTGGCCCCAACCTTCCATTACCGCAATAATGGCAATATACAAAACGGTTGCGACACCAAATGCAGCAAAGGTTTGCAGTGTCTGGCTATCAACCTGGCGGGAGACATAAGACAATTCTGCGACGCCTATCGCCATCGTTAATGATGAATTTTTCACCACATTCATATATTGGCCCAGTAGTGGAGGCATCGCGATTTTAACGGCTTGCGGTAATACCACCAGTTTCATGGCCTGCCATGAGGTTAGCCCTAAAGCAAACGCCGCATATTTCTGTCCCTGACGAACGCCACGGATCCCAGCACGAATTTCTTCAGCGATAAACGGCACGGTATAAAGGGTCAAACCGATAAAACCGGCTAAAAATTCAAATGACGGCCAACCCACTGTGATTCCAAGTAAATGGACTTCATGGGGAGTATTGAGCCATTCCATTACAGCAGAGGGTAAAATTTCACCAGAAGCGAAATACCAAAAGAATAACTGCACCAACAAAGGCGTATTTCTGAAAATAGAGATGTAGATACTCACAGCCCAACGCACAAGAGTAATTTGGCTATCCTTTGCTGATGCAACTATAAAACCCAATACAGTGGCTGCAACAATGGTACAAATCGAGATCCAAATAGTGATCAAAAAGCCGTAGCCAAACCATTCTAAATACTGCGGTGCCAAGAAATGGGCAGACCAAAAATCACCATTTAAAAATTTTTCAAACATTGTTCACGACCTATTGCCTTCACAGCTTGTGATTAAAAACTCATCCCTTATAACCAAGAACCCCACACAGAGTGCGGGGCTTCAAATCACTGAGTACTTACCGTTCCCCATTAAGACTGTGGCTGTTGCTCACTCAGTGGTGCGAATTTAAAGTCTCCGCGTGGCTGTGCGGCTTTGGTATCTGGCCCAAACCAACGGTTATAGATCACCTCGGCTTTACCGTCTTTCTCCAGTTTCAACAGTGTTTCGTTGACGTTTTCAACCAAACGCGTTTCACCTTTGCTTGCTGCCAATGCTTGGTATTCTTTCGTCAGGCTAAATGGGGAAATCTCAAAATCTGCTTTCACTTTTTCAGGTAAATTGCCTAATAAGCCCACCAGTTTTGCATCATCTTGTGTGATAGCTTGCACGTTACCATTACGCAGTGCAGCGAAAGCTTGTGGGGTATCGTCATAAGAAATCACTTTAGTCTCAGGGAAACGCTCACGCAGAGTCACTTCCTGCACAGTACCTTTGTCTGCGCCAATACGCAGTGGTTTGATGTCTTCGGGTGTTTTTAATACGCCTTTACGGGCAATAAATTTTTGGCCTGTCGCAAAATCAGGGATTGAGAAATCAACTTGTTTTGCGCGTTCATCTGTAATGGTGAAGTTAGCACCAATCAAGTCAACTTTACCTGAAGTTAGAAGTGGAATGCGATTTGCTGGATTAGTTGGACGAAGCTCAAGTTTTACCCCTAGGCCATCTGCAATTTCTTGCGCAATATCAACATCATAACCCGCTAATTTTTTAGTTTGTGGGTCAATAAAACCAAATGGTGGGTTACTATCAAATACTGAAATGCGGATCACTCCCGCTTGTTTGATATCATCTAATTTATCTGCGCTAGCGACATTCGCTGTCAGCGCTAAACCTGTAAGTAAAACAGTCGTTAGAATACGAGCTTTCATTGAACACCCCTGACGGTAAATTTTTGTAAATCGACCACCACAAGCTATCAACTATTGCTTAGCACTTGAAATAATATTAAATAATATATTTATAACAAAATAGAATATAAAACCACACAAAAAAGGGGCAAACTTTGTACAAAGGCCCCAACATGGTTAAACCATCAATAGACTCTTATTGAGCAAGAAGAAAGTCGGTAGTTTGTGATGCAGTACCACCACAATTTGAAGTAACCCCATGTTCGTGTTGCGGCTAGGCACCAAGCTAGGATATTTCGGGGAGCATACATCAGTATGTGCCCCGAATCGCCGAGCGAAGCCAACACCGCCACCGCTTGAAGTATGACAAACATTCAATACATCAATGCTCTAAATAGTTCGTGTTGTGGCAAGGCGGCAAGCGAGAATATCTCGGGGAGCATACACCAGTATGTGACCCAAGTAGCCGAGCGAAGCCAACACCGCCACCGCTTGAAGTATGACAAACATTCAATACATCAATGCTCTAAATAGTTCGTATTGTGGCTAGGCGGCAAGCAAGGATATCTCGGGGAGCATACACAAGTATGTGACCCGAGTAGCCGAGTGTAGCCAACACCGCCACAGTACGAAATATGACGAGCATTTATTTGTTCGTTAGCATCTTTTCAAGACTATCCCCACCCACATGACGGAAATCTTGCCCCTTCACATAGTAGAAAATAAACTCACAGATATTTTGGCAGCGGTCACCGATGCGCTCAATTGAACGTGCGCAGAACAATGCCGTTAATACACTTGGGATCGTCCGAGGGTCTTCCATCATATAGGTCATCAATTGGCGTACGATGCCCTCATACTCTTGGTCAACTTTCTCATCTTCACGGTAAATACGAATGGCTTCTTCGAGATCCATTCGTGCGAATGCATCTAATACGTCATGTAGCATTTGCACTGTATGGCGGCCTAATGATTCTAAGCTCACTAACAGAGGCTGATGTTGATGAGAGAATTTTTCCAATGCAGTTTGGCAAATTTTGTCTGCAACATCGCCGATTCTTTCCAGCTCAGCAATGGTTTTTGAAATTGCCATAATCAGGCGCAAATCACTCGCCGTTGGTTGGCGTTTCGCGATGATCTTAACGCATTCTTCATCAATGGCCACTTCCATCATATTGACTTTATGGTCATTTTCGATAACTTCACGCGCTAAGGCTTCATCCTGATTATGCATGGCCGTAATGGCTTTGGTAAGCTGTTCTTCGACCAGCCCCCCCATCGTCATCAATTCAGTATGGATATGTTCCAGTTCAGCATTGAACTGCCCCGATATATGTTTGTTGTGATTCAGCGTATCCATCGTCGGCTCCATATCAACCGTAGCGGCCAGTAATATAATCTTCAGTTTGCTTCATTTCTGGGGTAGTAAACATTTTGTCAGTATGATTAAACTCAACTAACTCCCCTAAATACATGAAAGCCGTATAGTCAGAACAGCGTGCTGCTTGTTGCATATTGTGGGTAACAATTACCACGGTGTATTCTGACTTTAATTCACTAATCAGTTCTTCAATTCGACCGGTTGAAATTGGGTCAAGAGCAGAACAGGGCTCATCCAACAATAAAACTTCTGGGCGAATAGCAATACCACGAGCAATACAGAGACGCTGTTGCTGCCCACCCGACAAGCTATAACCACTTTGGTGTAGCTTATCTTTGGTTTCATTCCATAATGCAGCCTTTGTTAACGCCCACTGCACACGTTCATCCATTTCCACGCGGGATAATTTTTCAAATAAACGCACACCAAATGCAATATTATCGTAGATTGACATCGGGAATGGTGTTGGTTTTTGGAAAACCATTCCGACTTTCGCACGCAATAACGCAATATCTTGTTTATCTGTCAGGATATTTTGACCATCCAGTAAAATTTCACCTTCTGCGCGCTGCTCGCCATACAATTCATACATTTTATTGAAGGTACGTAATAACGTCGATTTACCACAGCCTGATGGGCCGATAAACGCAGTTACTTTATTTTTTTCAATGTCTAAAGAGATATTTTTCAGTGCGTGAAACTTGCCATAATAGAAGTTGAGGTCACGTACTTTAATTTTACTATTTGCAATATCGTTTGCATTAATCATGGTTTGCTTTTCTCTCTAAATCTTTATTTATCTGGCGCTTAGTGTTTTTTCTGTGCGAACACAACACGTGCAATGATGTTAATGAGCAGGACACATAGGGTAATTAACAGAACCCCTGCCCATGCAAGCTCTTGCCATTCGGAGAATGGGCTCATTGCAAATTTGAAGATTGTCACCGGTAAGTTAGCAATTGGTTCGCTCATATCTGTACTCCAGAACTGATTTGACAGAGAAGTAAACAGAAGCGGTGCGGTTTCCCCAGCAATACGCGCAATTGCAAGCAAGATCCCAGTGATAATCCCTGACACAGATGCTTTTAGCGTAATAGATAAAATCATTTTCCATTTTGGTGTGCCAAGTGCATAAGCGGCTTCACGTAAGCTATCCGGAACTAATTTCAACATGTTTTCAGTGGTTCGGATAACAATTGGAATTTGCAGCAATGCAAGCGCCACAACCCCAGCCCAACCCGAGAAGTGCTGCATTTGAGCAACCACAATGGTGTACACAAACAACCCTACAACGATAGACGGAGCTGATAATAAAATGTCATTAATAAAGCGGGTGACTGAAGCTAGCCATGACTTACGGCCATATTCTGCTAAATAAATTCCCGCTAAAATCCCTAAAGGCGTACCAATAACTGTCGCCCATAAGATTAATAAACCACTACCTACGATGGCATTTGCCAGCCCGCCACCTTCAGTATTCGGTGGTGGAGTCATTTCAGTAAACAGATTGAGGGACATGCCATCAATCCCTTTAGTGACTGTAGAAAACAAAATCCACACTAACCAGAACAAGCCGAAAGCCATGGTTAACATTGAGACAAATAGAGCCATTCTGTTAACTTGACGACGCCACGCTTGACGGCGTGCTCGTTCTTTTTCATTCACTGCGATAGGTTGAGATATCGACATATTAACGGCCCTCATTCTTCGCAAGACGCATGACCATCAACTTGGAAATTGCTAACACAATAAAAGTGATAACAAACAGGATAAGTCCAAGTTCCATCAAGGCCGAGGTATGTAAACCGCTCTCTGCTTCCGCAAACTCATTTGCCAGTGCCGAGGTGATACTGTTACCTGGCATAAACAGTGATGCGCTATCAAGTTGGTAAGTATTACCAATCACGAACGTCACCGCCATGGTTTCACCCAGTGCACGGCCAAGGCCTAACATTACCCCACCGATTACCCCATTGCGGGTATACGGCAGTACGATATTCCAAATCACTTCCCATGTCGTACAGCCAATGCCGTAAGCTGACTCTTTCATCATCACAGGCGTTTGTTCAAATACATCGCGCATCACTGACGCAATGTAAGGAATAATCATAATCGCGAGGATTATCCCCGCTGCTAAAATACCGATCCCGAATGCAGGCCCTGAAAATAATTCACCGACAATCGGCACACTCGACATCACATTACCAACTGGCTCTTGGAAATATTCTGCAAACAGAGGAGCAAAGACAAATAACCCCCACATCCCATAAACGATACTTGGGATAGCAGCAAGAAGTTCAATCGCGATACCAAGAGGACGTTTTAACCAATTGGGTGCCAGTTCTGTTAGGAACAGTGCTATACCAAAACTAACGGGAACGGCGATAATCAGAGCAATTAACGATGTAACGATAGTGCCGTAAATAGGCACAAGAGCACCAAATTCTTCAGCCGGTGCATCCCATTCTTTGGTCCACAAAAACGAAAACCCAAACTTTTGCATACTTGGCCAAGATGCAAAAATAAGGGAAATAATAATGCCTCCGAGCATTAACAAAGTGATGAGCGCGGCAATCTTTACCAGTGCACTAAAAATCACATCACCTGATTTGCTGGGAGCTCTAAATGCCGTTGTTTTCTCGGCCATGCGCTTTGTTCTCATTTCATTCCTGCTCTTTTCTACAGGATTGCGTTACAACGATGAGCGGGTAAGCCCTGTTCCTCAGCACTTACCCGCCATTTCCAACCCTAAGTGCACTTAGAAAACCTAAGTTCACCTAGAATAATGCTTTACCTTGGCTATCTTTAACTTCTGTTTTCCATGCTGCACGTACTGCGGTCACGACTTCTTGAGGTAAAATTGCGTAATCTAATGCCTCAGCTTGTTTACCACCTTTATCATAAGCCCAGTTGAAGAAGTCAAGAACCGCTTTGCCTTTTTCCGCATTCGCTTGCTGCTTGTGAACTAAGATAAATGTGGTTGAAGTAATCGGCCATGCATTCGCGCCATCACGGTTTGTTAAATCTTGTGCAAAAGATTTAGACCAGTCAACTTTCTTCGCTGCGGCACTGAAACTTTCACCCGTTGGTGAAACCGCCTCGCCATCAGCAGAGATTAATTTAGTATACGCAAGGTTGTTCTGTTTTGCGTATGCATATTCAACATAACCGATAGAACCTGGTAGACGCTGTACGAAAGCTGCAACGCCATCATTACCTTTACCACCTACGCTATTTTTCGGCCAGTTAACGGTAGAACCCGCGCCAACGTCTGATTTCCAGCTTGCACTGACTTTAGCAAGGTAGCTGGTGAATACGAACGTGGTACCAGAACCGTCAGAACGTCTAACAACTGCGATAGCTTGGTCTGGCAAACTAACATTTGGGTTCAATTTAGCGATTGCTGGGTCATTCCATTTGGTAATTTTACCTAAATAGATGTCACCTAATGTGTTGCCATCTAAAGTCAGCTGCCCTGACTCAATTCCTTTTACATTAACAGCCAGTACCACACCACCGATAACAGTTGGGAACTGGAACAAGCCATCTTCTTTTAATTTTTCATCAGTTAATGGGGCATCAGATGCACCGAAATCAACTGTTTTTGCATTGATTTGTTTGACACCACCAGAAGAACCAATCCCCTGATAGTTTACTTTATTACCTGTTTCTTTCTGATAAGAGTCTGCCCACTTCGCATAAACAGGAGCAGGAAAGGTCGCGCCAGCTCCGGTCAGGCTGGTAGCAGCAAAAGAAGACATTGCAGTCAGAGATAAAGTTGCTGCCATTACGCTTGCTAAGGTGGTACGCGTCATTTTCATAATCCCTCCGGGGATGTATAGAAACAATCAAGTATGAAATTGTTGGGTGTATGTCACGGTAGGAAAAATAGGACAATTTAGTTACGACAACATGTCGTTTTTATGACAGTTTTATGACAATTGCTGATTTTTTCACTAGCGAGGAAACAAAAACGAAGATGAATTAGATTTTATATTATAAAATTCAAATAGTTAAAAAACTATTATTTCAAAGCTGACGTCAAAAAGAAAAATGACAGACTGTCATAAAAGCGAAAAATATTTTTATCCTGCAACCATAAAATAATACTCAAAACAATTTGTGTTGCAGCTAGGCGGCAAGTGAGGATATCTCGGGGAGCATACACAAGTATGTGACCCGAGTAGCCGAACGCAGCCAACAACGCTGCAGCGCAAAGTGTGAAGAGTAAAAGGATAGCTCTAAATAGTTCAAGTTGTAGGTAGGCGCCAAAAAAGATAGCCTCTTTTCCTACTTGATACAAATAATACTCAAAACAATTTGCGTTGCAGCTAGGCGGCAAGTGAGGATATCTCGGAGAGCATACACAAGTATGTGACCCGAGTAGCCGAACGCAGCCAACAACGCTGCAGCGCAAAGTGTGAAGAGTATTTAGTCTTCTTTCTCTTTAAGAGGCAGCAAAGCCCTAATCGCAAACCCACCACGCTCACTCTTATGGATCTCAATGCTCCCTTCATGAGCATCGACAATTCGGCGAATAATCGCTAGCCCTAGCCCTGTGCCTTTGTTGCTACGAGCTTTTTCACCCTGTACAAATGGCTGGAACAGGCGATGAATGTCTTCTTCTTTGATACCTGCACCGTCATCTTCGACTTGGAACCAAACGGAGTCTTCCGTTTTTCCACTACTGACTTTGATCCAGCCATTACCATAGCGGTAAGCGTTAACAATCATATTGGTAATCGCGCGTTTAATTGCTAATGGGTTACCATTAACAATCATTGAGCCAGGCTCAAGTGCGGTTTCAATTTCACCGATGACATTACTTTCTGAGTTCACCGCTTCCATTAAAATAGCGTTAAGGTCACAGAATTCCATATCCATTTCTTGACCTGTTTTCAGATAAGACATGAATTGGCCGATGATCGCATCACACTCTTCAATATCTTTATTAATAGATTCAGCCAGATAGCTATCTTCTGGGCTCATCATTTCTGTCGCTAAACGAATACGGGTTAAGGGAGTTCTTAGGTCATGACTTACCCCTGCCATTAAGACAGTTCGGTCATTTTCTAAGGTTTTAATCCCTGCAGCCATGTGGTTAAAAGAACGAATAGCAGCTCTAACCTCAGTGGCGCCTTTTTCCTGCATTGGGGGTAAAATTACCCCTTTGCCGACTTCACCTGCGTGGTATTCCAATTCAAGCAACGGCTTGTTCTGGTAGCGTATATACAACCATACCCCTGCAAAAATGGTGAGAAAAATTGTTAATGTATAGCGAAAAACAAGGGAGAACTGATTTTGGCCGATTTCAGTCAGTGGAACTCGCACCCAAATATCAGGTGCGAGATAAGACGTTAGCCATAGAATGGGATATTCTCGGCCTAATTCAAGGTGAACACTCGCCTTACCACCAATATATTCCGACATGTGTTCGCTTAGAAAATCATACTCTTTTGCCCAATTCAGCCCTTCTTCCATCGCCGCTGAATGTGCATAAAAGGTAATTCCTAATTCATTGTAGATTTTCTTACGCAACGCGGGAGATACCCGCACTGAGGTTCCATCTTGTAGAACCATTTTCTCTGTCATTAATGTTCTTACTTCGTATGCCAGTACCTTGTTGAATTGCTGTAAGCTAGGCATTACAACAAAATTCAACACGACCATATAACTGGTTACGAGACTCGCAAACAGTAAGGCTACAAATAAAAATAACGAGCGAGAAAATGTACTACGCCTTGAGAACCTCAGTCGCTTCATGCTTTACTTCCATCAGGAACAAACACATAGCCCAAGCCCCAAACCGTCTGGATATAACGAGGGTGTGCTGGGTCTTCTTCAACCATGCGGCGTAAACGTGAAATTTGAACATCGATTGAACGTTCCATCGCACTGTATTCACGACCTCGCGCTAAGCTCATTAACTTGTCACGAGATAACGGTTCCCTTGGGTAAGAAACCAACACTTTTAACACCGCGAATTCACCGCTGGTTAATGGCATATTCTCATCACCTTGGAACATTTCTCGTGTCCCAAGATTTAATTTAAATTTACCAAAAGTAATTATCGCATCATCTTGAGATGGCGCACCCGGTAATTCATTAGCTTGGCGACGTAAAACCGCACGAATACGAGCTAGCAATTCCCGTGGATTAAAAGGTTTTGGAATATAGTCGTCCGCACCGATTTCTAAGCCAACGATGCGATCAACTTCTTCGCCTTTCGCTGTTACCATAATAATAGGAATTGGGTTATTTTGACTACGTAAGCGACGGCAAATTGATAAGCCATCTTCACCCGGTAGCATTAGATCTAAGACGATCAGATGAATAGATTCTCTTGTCAGGATTCTGTCCATCTGTTCTGCGTTCGCGGCACTCCTTACCTGAAAACCCTGCTCAGTGAGGTAACGTTCCAGCAGTGCACGTAAACGCATATCATCATCGACGACAAGAACCTTATAACTTTCCTGCATTTTGTAGCCCTCAAGATGTGCATCTTTCAAATTATTTTTTTAATGAATGTAAGTAAAACAATATTAATGCTCACTAATTTACCACTAACGTAGGATTTAATGAATCATTTTACACTTCAGGTGGTTAGTGGCTGGTAGCTTATTTCTAACACAAAATAAGTCACCTGCCCTCCTGGCGTATTTACTGTTATTTCATCATCAACCTGTTTACCTATCAAGGCTCGTGCTACGGGAGAATCAATTGAAATCCATTGTTTTGTAGGGTTGAATTCATCAGCACCGACGATACGGAATATTCTGATATTTTCATTTTCATCTTCTAGTTTAACCCATGCTCCAAAAAACACACGGCCTTCTTGGCGAGGATCAGGCTCGATAATCCTTAATTGATCCAATCTTTTGGATAAGAAACGGATGCGTCGATCAATTTCACGCAACCTTTTTTTGCCGTAAATATATTCTGCATTTTCTGAGCGATCCCCTTGAGCTGCGGCCTCTGAAACAGATTGAGTAACCCGAGGACGTTCTTCCTTCCACAGGTATTTCAGCTCTTTATCTAATGCATCCCAACCTTCACGTGTAATTAAAAGACTTTTAGTCATAACCTTTGAATATTAATCAGTGAAACCATAATTATAGTATTTTATAGAACATAATCTGAGACTTTCCTACCAATAGGCTCAAATTCAGTCTGGAAATTCTCGTTACCACCAAGTATAACAGTGCAGTAAATTTTTTAACTGTTCTTTCAGTAGGTATTTAAACTCGACATGAATGAAACTCTAAGCCAAATTATTGCAGCGGAACTGCAAGCCCAGCCGAAACAGGTTTTTTCTGCCATCACACTATTAGATGAAGGGAATACTGTCCCGTTTATTGCACGTTACCGTAAAGAGGTTACCGGTGGGTTGGACGATACTCAGCTTCGCCAGCTAGAAAGCCGTTTAGGGTACTTGCGCGAATTAAATGACCGTAAACAAACCATTCTCAAATCGATAGAAGAGCAAGGTAAATTGACTCCAGAGCTTGCCTCCGCTATCGACACTACGCTTAATAAAACCGAACTTGAAGACCTGTATCTTCCTTATAAACCGAAACGTCGCACCCGTGGGCAAATTGCTATCGAAGCAGGGCTTGAGCCTTTAGCGGACACCTTATGGAATGACCCTAGCCAATCACCTGACGAACTTGCAAAAACGTATATCGATGCAGATAAAGGTGTTGCTGATGTCAAAGCCGCCTTAGATGGTGCTCGTTATATCCTTATGGAGCGTTTCGCCGAAGATGCGGCACTTTTAGCGAAAGTTCGTGACTATATTTGGAAAAATGCCCACCTTGTTTCTGTTGTTGCAGAAGGTAAGCAAGAAGAAGGGGTAAAATTTAGTGACTATTTTGAACATCACGAGCCTGTTGCTCAAGTCCCTTCTCACCGAGCGCTTGCGATGTTCCGTGGTCGTAACGAAGGAATTTTACAACTTTCATTAAACTGTGATCCGCAGTTCGATGAACCGCCAAAAGAAAGTTACTGCGAAGAAATTATCACCCGCCATTTAGATATTCGTTTAAATAATGCTCCGGCTGACCAATGGCGTAAAGCCGTGATCAGCTGGACATGGCGTGTCAAAGTATTACTGCACTTAGAAACAGAGGTCATGAGCTCACTGCGCGAAAAAGCTGAAGAGGAAGCTATTAACGTGTTTGCTCGTAACCTTAGTGACTTACTGATGGCGGCGCCAGCGGGAATGCGTGCCACCATGGGCTTAGATCCAGGTTTACGTACTGGGGTGAAAGTCGCAGTTGTGGATGCGACAGGTAAATTAATTGCGACGGATACGATTTATCCGCACACCGGACAAGCTGCAAAAGCGGCAACCATCGTTGCGG
Source organism: Providencia sp. PROV156 (assembly GCF_028480905.1). NCBI lineage: Bacteria > Pseudomonadati > Pseudomonadota > Gammaproteobacteria > Enterobacterales > Morganellaceae > Providencia > Providencia sp. PROV156. The sequence continues at coordinate 123,605 of NZ_JAMPPE010000009.1, forward strand.
CACTTTGCCAAAAACATAACGTCGAATTAGTGGCGATTGGTAACGGCACCGCTTCTCGTGAAACGGAACGTTTCTTTGCTGAAGTACAAAAACAGTACCCTGAAGTCACTGCACAAAAAGTTATTGTCAGCGAAGCTGGCGCTTCTGTTTATTCCGCTTCTGAACTTGCGGCTTTAGAATTTCCAAGCTTAGATGTGTCTTTACGTGGTGCCGTATCTATTGCGCGTCGCCTACAGGACCCACTTGCTGAATTAGTGAAAATTGACCCTAAATCCATTGGGGTTGGCCAATATCAGCATGATGTTAGCCAAACCCAGTTAGCGCGTAAACTCGATGCGGTCGTCGAGGACTGTGTAAACTCCGTTGGTGTTGATTTGAATACCGCTTCTGTTGCCTTACTGACTCGCGTTGCCGGTTTAAGCAAAATGATTGCGCAAAACGTGGTGGACTGGCGCGACCAGAATGGCCAGTTTAGTGATAGAAAACAGTTACTCAAAGTTGCACGCCTTGGGCCAAAAGCCTTTGAACAATGTGCGGGCTTCTTACGTATCACCAATGGTGAAAACCCGTTAGATGCATCTACTGTTCACCCTGAAGCTTACCCGATTGTTGAAAAAATTCTTGAGTCTGTCCGCCAGCCGCTCAAAGAAATTATGGGTAACTCACAGGTGCTTAATGCCTTGAGCCCACGTGACTTTACTACTGAGCAATTCGGGGTTCCAACTGTCACTGATATCATTAAAGAACTGGAAAAACCGGGTCGAGACCCACGTCCTGAGTTTAAAACTGCCACCTTCGCAGAAGGTGTAGAAACGATGAATGACCTGACTTCTGGCATGATATTAGAAGGCGCAGTCACTAATGTGACCAACTTCGGTGCTTTTGTGGATATTGGTGTTCACCAAGACGGTTTAGTTCATATTTCTTCACTTTCAAATAGTTATGTCGAAGACCCACATAAGGTGGTAAAAGCGGGCGACATTGTTAAAGTAAAAGTGTTAGATGTTGATATTGCACGTAAACGTATCGCTTTAACGATGCGTTTAGATGAGCAAGCGGGGGATTCTAATAGTTCTCCTCGCCGTGCCGCCCCTGAACAGGAAAAAAATACGCGTAAAACACCTCAATCAAGAGGAAGTTCACGCCAAAACAACGCATCTTCAGGTAATAGTGCCATGAGTGATGCCCTTGCTGCTGCATTTGGCAAGAAACGTTAACTCTGTTAATAGGCATCGCAATGTACCTGTTGTGGTGCCTATTTCAATAAATAATGCTGTAATTAATTACCCCAGCCAATATATTAGGCATAATTAAACCCTCTCCCCCGTTTACCCCACCATTATTTTTGCTAACGAAACACCGCAAACTCAATGCTTCGTTGATCCATATCAAGTCAAATTGACGAAAAAAGAGGCTAAATATAATAAAAGGTGGATGATTATGATTCTCATTGTTAATTAGATTTATTGTTGTTTGGTGGTCTCGTTACCTGAGCAATTGTAATCATTAACAATTGTCATCGATATCATTATGAATTAAATGATTAGGAAGACACTATGGCAATACTTCCTCAATGCAGCTACAAAATACTTGGTTTCTCCCCAGAAATCAGTCCTGCATACCGACAAAAACTGCTCTCGCTCGGTTTACTTCCGGGTTCTGTCTTTAAAGTGGTGCGTTTAGCGCCTTTTGGCGATCCTGTACAAATAGAAACTCATCGTGTCAGCTTAGTGCTACGCAAAAAGGATCTCGCCCTACTCAACCTAGATGAAGCGACCACCGCTTAAGTATTTCTTTTTTATTATTGGCAAACACTATGAAACGTTTAACCATCGGCTTAATTGGTAACCCCAATGCAGGCAAAACGACCTTATTCAACCAGCTCACAGGGTCAAGACAGCGTGTCGGTAACTGGGCTGGGGTCACTGTTGAACGAAAAGTCGGTCGCTTCCATACAGATGACCATAAAATCGAGCTCGTTGACCTACCTGGCACCTATTCTCTGACCACGATTTCCGAACAAACCTCTCTCGACGAACAAATCGCCTGCTACTTTATTTTAAGTGGTGAGGCAGACATGCTCATTAATGTTGTCGATGCGTCTAATTTAGAGCGTAACCTTTATCTGACATTACAATTAGTCGAGTTAGGCGTTCCATGTATTGTCGCCTTAAATATGTTGGATATCGCTCAAAGCCAACATATTGATATTAATATCGCTGAATTAGAAAAACAGCTCGGCTGCCCTGTGATCCCAATAGTTTCAACTCGAGCAACTGGTATCGATAAACTGAAAAAAGCCATTGATACACATCCACAAAATAGCCAGCAAGCCCTTGTGGAATATCCAGCTGAGTTATTGCAAGCTGTAGATTCATTATCTGAACAAATTTCAGCACAACAATTTAGCCACCAGCAACGCCGCTGGCTAGCATTGCAGATCCTCGAAGGGGATATTTATAGCCGCCAACGCGCGGAAATATCTGAAGGGCAATTGCTGGCGATACGCCAAACACTGAAAGAAAGCTTAAACGAAGAACCTGAACTACTCATTGCCGACGCACGTTATCAATCTATTGCCACAATTTGCAATGCTGCGATTAACAATAGTGCCGCTGAACCAAATCGACTAACACAATCACTGGATAAATTTATTCTGAGCCGTTGGCTCGGCGTACCAATTTTCTTGTTTGTGATGTATTTGATGTTCGTCTTAGCCATCAACATTGGCGGTGCCTTACAACCCTTCTTTGAAGGTGCATCAGAAGCAATATTTATCCATGGAATTCAATGGCTAGGTGATTATTTCAGCTTCCCTGATTGGCTAACTATTTTCCTTGCTCAAGGTGTTGGTGGCGGTATTAACACGGTTTTACCGTTAGTGCCACAAATCGGGATGATGTACCTGTTCCTTTCAATACTGGAAGACTCGGGTTATATGGCGCGAGCGGCTTTCGTAATGGACCGCCTCATGCAAGCACTAGGTTTACCGGGTAAATCCTTCGTACCTTTGATTGTCGGTTTTGGTTGTAACGTACCATCCATTATGGGTGCCCGCACGTTAGACGCACCCCGTGAAAGACTAATTACTGTATTAATGGCTCCGTTTATGTCTTGTGGGGCAAGACTGGCCATTTTCGCCGTTTTTGCTGCCGCTTTCTTTGGCAAAAATGGGGCAAGTGTGGTCTTTTCTCTCTATATTTTAGGGATTGTTGTCGCTATCTTAACTGGGTTACTACTAAAACATACCCTCATGCGTGGCGAAGCCTCTCCATTTATCATGGAACTTCCGGTTTACCATGTGCCACACATCAAAACACTACTGATTCAAACATGGCAACGCCTCAAAGGCTTCGTGGTACGTGCAGGTAAAGTCATTATCGTTGCCAGTATCTTTATTGGTGCATTAAATAGCTTTTCTTTCTCTGGTAAGCCTGTTGATAATATTAATGACTCCGCACTGGCTTCTGTCAGTAAAGTCATAACCCCTGCTTTACAACCTATTGGCGTGCATGCTGATAACTGGCAAGCGACCGTTGGGTTGATTACCGGGGCAATGGCCAAAGAGGTGGTAGTGGGAACACTAAACACCCTGTATACCGCTGAAGCCATTACATCTGAGCCGTTTGATGCAGAATCTTTCAATTTATGGGAAGAACTGGGAGATGCGGTTTCTGAAACTTGGGATAGCTTAAAAGAAACCTTTACCTTAAGCGCGCTATCAAACCCTATCGAAGCTAGTAAAGGCGATGGAGAGATGGAATCCGGCTCAATGGGAACCATGGCAGCAAAATTTGGTTCAGGAATTGCAGCTTACAGCTACCTCATCTTCGTCTTGCTGTATGTGCCTTGCGTCTCGGTGATGGGGGCTATCGCACGTGAAACCAATAAAAGCTGGATGAGTTTCTCCATTCTGTGGGGTTTAAATGTGGCTTATAGTCTTGCAGCTCTATTTTACCAAACAGCGACTTTCAGCGAACACCCACAAAGTAGCTTGATTACCATTACTGCGGTTATCCTGTTCAACCTTGCCTTGTTTATATTCTTACGTCGCATGCGTAGCCGCGTAACCTTGAATATCAAGAGCAAAACCGCAGAGCAATGCTCTGGCTGTTCAAGAGATGCTTGCCACTAAGGAATGAAACGATGACCAGCTTGCTACAAATAAGAGATTTAATCGCCTTATATGGGCAAGCTGACATCGCACTACTTAGTGAGCAGCTAAATACGCCAATCCCATTAATTAAAGCAATGGTTGAGAAGCTAGTCAGTTTAGAAAAAATTGAACAAGTCGATATCAGTGCTTGTTTAACAGGCAGTAGCTGTAAAGGTTGCCCTGAAAGCACTGATTGCGCTCATTTTGTGTATAAAATCAAATAATAGAGACACCACAAAAAATCAGCCCCAAATTAGGCTGATTTTTTTTATTTATTCCTCGGTACGACTTTGAAAATCCAACAAGTATTCGCAAAACTCATCAGGATGAGAAATAAACGGCGCGTGAGCGCTATTGCGCATAATCACGGATGGCGAATTCGGATACAGCTCATCTAAAATAGGCACTATTTTGCGCGGTACCAAGCCATCGAGATAACCATAAATGCGCAAGAAAGGAATAGGTAACTGTTTTAATTCATCCCGCAAATCTTCGGTACGTAATGATTCAAGCCCTGCATTTAGTGTTTCAACAGTTGGAATAGGCTGCTCAAGTACCACAGATTTCAAAGTTTTTGCATCATTTCTTGCACTTTCAGTGCCTAAAGTTTGCAATGCTAAAAAACGCTCGACGGTGCGATGAAAATCAGCCGAAAGTTGCTGCTCGAAACCTAATAAAACCTCTGGCCGGATCCCTGCCCAACCGTTTTCTTCTGCTTTAAAGCATGGGGAAGAAGCAACGGTAATTAACCCTTTGACTTCATAAGGATGGTCAAGCGCAATACGGCTTGCAACTAGCCCACCAAGTGACCAACCGAGCCAAATCGCGTTTTTAGGGGCTTGCTCCCACAAAATATTCGCCATCGATTGAATATTCATGGGGGAGAACCCTTGGCTACGTCCGTACCCCGGCAAGTCAACCAAATGAACCCGAAAGTGCGAAGCGATTCGCGGAATAATTGTTTGCCAGACTTGTGCATTCAATCCCCATCCGTGCAGCAACACAAGATCTTGTTTACCTTCACCAACGGTCTGCCAATATAACTTTGCCATCGTTACACTCTCTTCATTCATTTATTCGTCAACTCGTTTAACAGGACTCTACTATGCTAACAATGGAGGGGGGCTGCTGGCTATGCCATCAATCACTAAAATTACCTCATCAAGGTGTTTGTAGTTTTTGTCTTGAAGGATTACCTAAAATGCCAACCTGCTGTTTGCGCTGTGCTTTACCCTGTGAACAGCCTACCATGGAGTGTGGACGCTGCCTAAAAAACCCTCCTGCATGGCAGAGAATTATCACTGTAACCCCATACCAAGCCGCTTTACGCATGTTAATCCATCGGTTTAAATTTCAAAAACAACCTCAGCTTGCTTTTACTCTAGCTCGTATCTTTGCGTTATTTTGGCTCACGGGTTACCGCCAACAAAAATGGCACAAACCGGACTTAATTGTCACAATTCCATTGCATCGCCGCCGTCTGTGGTGGAGAGGATTTGACCACATGGCATTAATAGGCGAAAATTTATCCAGATGGTTAAATATCCCCTATTCGCAAAATTCATTATCGCGTAGTCGTGCTACACTGGCACAGACAACACTAAAACGTGAGTATCGCCAAAACAACCTAAAGGGAGCATTTACCTTAAACGACTCGGTTTCAAACCTACATGTTGCTGTTATTGATGATGTTATTACAACAGGTTCCACGATGAATGCCGCAGCACAATTGTTGATTTGTGCGGGAGCACGTACTGTTGATGCATGGTCACTGTGTCGCACCTTGTAGGAAAGGGGTAAATGGGCGTATTATAACCAACTAAAGCAGTCAACTATTATTGAGCAAATGATTATGATTAATATTACTGAAGCAGCACAGGCTCATTTTGCCAAGTTGTTGGAAAATCAAGAGCCAGGAACTCAAATCCGTGTTTTTGTTATCAACCCAGGCACACCAACCGCAGAATGCGGTGTGTCATACTGCCCTCCGGGTGCCGTTGAAGCAACAGATAAAGAACTAAAGTTCGAGAAATTATCTGCTTATGTTGATGAAATTAGCGCTCCATTCTTGGATGATGCCGAGATTGACTTCGTTACCGACCAACTAGGCTCACAACTGACGTTAAAAGCACCGAACGCCAAAATGCGTAAAGTCTCTGATGACGCACCATTAATTGAGCGTGTTGAGTATGTTTTACAGTCACAAATTAACCCACAACTTGCCAGCCACGGTGGCCGTGTTTCCCTGATGGAAATCACCGATGAAGGCTTTGCAATTCTGCAATTTGGTGGCGGCTGTAACGGTTGTTCAATGGTCGATGTCACGCTTAAAGAAGGTATCGAAAAAGAACTTCTCAAAATGTTTGAAGGTGAGCTAAAAGGCGTTAAAGACCTGACTGAACACCAACGTGGCGAGCACTCTTTCTACTAATCAATACCACGAATATTTGGCACTCTGTTTTTACGAGTGCCTATCATTTAACCTTTAATGGGTTGTTACCTACTGTATTCGGTATTTTATGGACCATTTTGAAACACTAACACCAGAACAAGCCTATCAACATTGGTTAGACGGCACGGCCATACTGGTAGATGTACGAGACCCACAAAGTTTCCGTGCAGGCCATGCTAGTGGAGCCTATCACCTCACCAATGAGTCACTGAGCCAATTTTTAGAACAAACGGATTACGAACAACCTGTTATGGTGATGTGCTACCATGGGCACAGTAGCCAAGGTGCTGCACAATATCTGATCAACATTGGCTTTGAATCTGTATATAGCATCAATGGTGGATTTGAAGCATGGTTAAGGGAATATCCACAAGCCGTTACGGCTCTCTAGATGAGAAAACGCATTCATGATCCACATCACCTCCTTTGCTAATCCCAGAATGGCGCAAGCCTTTGTTGACTATATGGCTAGCAAAAATATTCACTTAAAAATAAAGCCATCACAAGAACAAGCTGTCTTTGAGCTTTGGCTAGAAGATGAGCAACTTCAACCTCAAGTCCAAAAAGAATTAGATATTTTTCTACAAGACCCAAATCACCCTCGCTACCTAGAAGCCAGTTGGCACACGGGAAGCGCAGATACCCAGTTTCAATATCGCAATTACCTAACTTGGGGTTACCTTAAAGAACAATCTGGCCCTTTAACTATCGCTGTTATTTTGTTGTCGATTGTTGTATATCTTTGGGTAGAAATGACTGATGCACGAGAAGTTCTACGTTATTTGGCATGGCCTATTGGCGACCAACAAACGGAACTTTGGCGTTGGTTTAGTCCTGCATTGGTGCACTTTTCGCTATCACATATTGGTTTCAACCTTGCGCTCTGGTGGTTTTTGGCTGGGCAAGTAGAACGAAAGCTCGGAACGGGTAAATTATTCACTATCTTACTGGTCTCAGCGCTGTTTAGTAACTGGGGGCAGTCGCTGTTTAGTGAAAACAACTTTGGCGGCTTATCTGGTGTCGTCTATGCCCTTGTCAGCTATGTGTGGTTAACGGGTGAACGTCGTCCCGAAAGTGGCATCAGTGTTCCTCGAGGGTTAATGATATTCTCGATTATCTGGCTTTTTTTCGGTTACTTCGATGTTTTAGGTATGCATATTGCCAATGCCGCACATACTTCAGGGTTAATTATCGGCTTATTGATGGGAGTATGGGATAATAGGCACAGTTTTAAACACCAGAGCTCCAGATAAAACATTTTAATAATTAGAGGCTAACGCTGTGAAACAAACCCAGAGACATGATGCAATAGTTGAGCTTGTGCGTCTTCAGGGATATGTCAGTACTGAAGAACTCGTCGAACACTTTGAGGTTAGCCCTCAAACGATCCGTCGAGACCTCAATGACCTCGCTGAACAGAATAAAATTCAGCGGCACCACGGTGGCGCAGCACTGCCTTCAAGTTCTGTGAATGCAGCTTATAATGACCGTAAAATCATGTGGTCAGATGAAAAAGCGCGTATCGCGCAGCATGTTGCAAGCCAGATCCCTGATGGTGCGACACTATTTATTGATATTGGTACAACCCCTGAAGCGGTTGCTCATGCGCTGGTTAACCATAAAAACCTACGTGTGGTGACCAATAATCTTAACGTCGCCACCTTGCTGATGCCAAAAGAAGACTTCCGCCTAATTTTAGCGGGAGGTGAAGTACGATCACGAGATGGCGGTATTGTCGGTGAAGCGACCCTCGATTTTATTTCCCAATTTAGGTTAGATTACGGCATTTTAGGTATCAGTGGTATTGATATGGATGGCTCATTACTTGAGTTCGATTACCACGAAGTTCGTACCAAACGCGCGATTATTGAAAATTCACGTTGTGTCATGCTTGTCACCGATCATTCTAAATTTGGTCGTAACGCGATGGTTAATCTGGGTAATATGAATCTAATTGACTATTTATTTACTGATAAACAGCCACCAGACAGCATTCTCAAAGTGATTGAGCAACATAATGTTCAATTAGAGCTTTGTTAATCAAATAGTTACCTTCATGATGGTAGTCCCAGCTACCATCATGTTCATTAGTCCCCTTCCCCAGCATAGTCCCCCACCTTACAGGTATTTTTTTCTTTTTCGCGCGAAACCCTCTTTTCCCTCTTGTAAATAACAATACTTTATATGTGGGCATTGAAAAAAAATTGTTACCAATATCACGCAGTTGTTATTTTTTTCATTAATAATAGTTGGCATCACTATCTATTTTGACTACAATCAAATGAGCGAAAACGAACATTATTGAAAGTGTTTCGAACATCTCAGGGGGATGCATGGAAACTAAAGACTTGATTGTCATCGGCGGCGGGATCAACGGCGCTGGAATTGCAGCAGATGCTGCAGGTCGTGGATTATCGGTATTACTGCTCGAAGCTCAAGACTTGGCAAGTGCGACTTCATCTGCGAGTTCTAAACTCATTCATGGTGGCTTACGTTATTTAGAGCATTATGAATTTAGATTAGTCAGCGAAGCTTTGGCAGAACGTGAAGTGCTATTACGATTAGCACCGCATATTGCCTTCCCAATGCGCTTCCGCTTACCTCATCAGCCTCATTTACGTCCAGCTTGGATGATCCGTATTGGCCTATTCTTATATGACCATTTAGGCAAACGTGTCAGCTTACCAAGTAGTAAGGGGCTGAAATTCAACCAAAACTCTGTACTAAAACCTGAACTAACAAAAGGTTTTGAATATTCCGATTGTTGGGTTGATGATGCGCGTTTAGTTGTGTTAAACGCTCAAGAAGTGGTACGTAAGAGTGGTGAGGTTCGTACTCGCACAAAAGTGACTCGCGCTTACCGTGAAAACGGCTTATGGGTTGTTGAGGCTCAGGACTTACGTACAGGCGAAACCCATACATGGAAAGCAAAAGGGCTAGTTAACGCCACAGGGCCTTGGGTAAAAGAGTTCTTTGATGATGGGCTGAAATTAAAATCACCTTATGGTATTCGCCTAATCAAAGGGAGCCATATTGTCGTTCCGCGTGCTCATGATGAACCACAAGCGTACATCTTACAAAATGAAGATAACCGTATTGTATTTGTTATCCCGTGGATGGATGAATTTTCTATCATCGGCACCACTGACGTAGAATACAAAGGCGACCCGAAAGACGTCAAAATTGATGAAAACGAAGTTAACTATTTACTGAAAGTGTATAACGACCACTTCAAAAAACAGTTAACCGTGAGTGATATTGTTTGGGACTATTCAGGTGTTCGCCCACTGTGCGACGATGAATCAGACTCACCACAAGCCATTACTCGTGATTACACATTGGATATTCACGATGAACAAGGCCAAGCGCCATTGTTATCTGTATTTGGCGGTAAATTAACCACTTACCGTAAATTAGCGGAAGCTGCTGTGAATAAGTTAGCGACTTACTATCCAAATGCAGGTAGCCCATGGACGAAAAATGGTCAGTTACCAGGTGGTGATATCGAAGGTTGTGACCGCGATGGTTATGCACGTGTATTACGTCAACATTATCAATGGCTTCCTGAAGGCTTAGCGCTACGTTTTGCCAGAACCTACGGTAGCAACAGTAAGTTAATCCTTGAAGGCGCAAATTCACTCAGCGACCTCGGTGAAGCCTTCTCTGCGAATGTCTATGAAGCGGAATTACGTTACTTAGTCAAACATGAGTGGGTAACAGAATTGGATGATGCCATTTGGCGTCGTACTAAATTGGGTATGTGGCTGAATGAAGAAGAAAAACAGCACATTGCTCATTGGTTAGCAAAAAATGGGTTGTCAGAGCACACCTCTGCATAATCGTAAAAATCTCGTTGTTATAAAATCTCGTTGTTAATGGAAAAGGCCAGTTGCAATTGTTGACTGGCTTTTTCTATTTTTAAACCATTTTTTCTATTTTTAGTTTGTACGACTTTCAGAAAAACCCCAATCACGATAATTTGCACAAATCAATTCCATCTGTTTATAATGTACGCGACCTTACTTCTCACCCAACTTCGCAGGTACGCCTCACGATGAACTAAGCACTGCCAGAAAATATTTTCCAATACCCTTTTGGTATTCATTTTTCTGTTCCTGGCAGGCAACCGCTTTCATCGACGCTTCTTGATAAGTCAACGACGTTGTCTGTCCTCATTATTTTGGAGGTGCATATGACGATTGCTTGTCACTTTTCACAGCTCAATATTGAATTTAACCAAACCGCCCTTTTTCCACCGATAAGCGGGACGTTGTCATGCAAAAAAAATGCTCTAATTGGCCATAATGGCAGAGGAAAATCGGTTTTAATGCGTATTCTTGCTAACCAATTGCGCCCTACACAAGGGAATGTACATTGGAACCTCCCCTTTATCTATGTTGAGCAGTTAACTCGACTAACGAGCGAAACACTCGTCGATGCCTTAGGCATCAAGGAACTTTATCATGCATTTTCACGCATCGAGGCAGGAAATGGTTCTTTGGCAGATTTTGAACTAACGGAAGATAAATGGCATTTACCTTCCCAATGGCAAAGTTTATTGGACTCTGCTGGGCTAGCTATCTCAATGGAAGCTCCTATCTCCCATTTAAGTGGGGGTGAACGTACCCGTCTAGCCCTTTGCCGTGCATTTCTTCATCAAGATCACTTTTTGCTACTTGATGAGCCGGATAACCATTTAGATACGCAAAGTCGGCAATGGCTCAGCCAAAAGCTTACTGAGCATCGGGCTGGCTGCCTAGTTATCTCTCACAACAGAACTCTGTTAGGCGAAATGGATGCTATTTTTGAATTAACGGAAAAAGGCTTACACGAATATGGGGGAAATTATGCGTTATACGATACCCAAAAAAACTTGGAAATTGCCGCAATTGATGCACAAAGTGAGCGCTTAGAAAAACGTATTCACCAAGAGAAAAAGCAGCAACAGGCCACATTACAAAAAGCCGCTCAACGCAAGAAACAGGGGGAAAAAATTCGCTATGGTGGGTCGCAATCCTTACTGCTACTTGATATGCAAAAGAACCGTGCAGAGAAAAGGCAATCAAATGTCGCAGAACGGCACCAACGGGTTATGGATAATCTGCAAAGCCAACAACAGGAAAACCAAGAAAAAGCTCGCTATATCAAGCCACAAAAAATGACGATTAACTATCAAAATGAAGGTAATAAAGTCACAATTTTTGCTTCTAACTTGTGTTTGCCCTACGGTTATTCATCACCACTTTCATTCACCATATACAGTGGAGAACATTGGCATATTCAAGGGCGTAATGGCTGTGGTAAGTCAACACTACTTAAAGTGCTTGCTGGCCTATTGCCATCATCTTCAGGAGAGTGCCGCCTAAGCGGTGAATTTTGCTATTTAGACCAACACCTCAACTTACTCGATAAGACATTACCTGTCGCTGAAGCACTTCATCAATACCAACCGTTGTTTACTGTAGAGCAGTGGCGCACGCAATTAGGTATGCTGCGAATACGAGGAGATAAATCATTACTGCCACTACAGCAGCTCAGTGGTGGTGAGCAGTTAAAAGCAACACTACTGGCGCTCACGCATAGCCCGAACCCACCCGCTATTTTATTACTCGATGAACCGGATAACCATTTAGACTTGGATTCAAAACAACTACTTGAAGCGCTATTGCAGGACTACCAAGGAACACTCTTACTGGTTTCTCACGATGACGCCTTTATTGCAAACTGCAATATAACCCATACGCTAAATCTTTCTGATAAATAACTGTCTACTAGGCCACTGCCTAATTAGGTGTGGCCATCTGCTTTAATGGATAAACGTATTTTTGACGCGATGAGAAACTAAAAAGTAGGGGATCCATAACACACAATAGAAGCTGCCATTTATAGCGGTAATAATATTTGAGTAGTTAATTTCCAAACCAAATATATATGGGAACACAAAACGAGCAACTAATACCATTAAAGTAAACAGTACCATGGTGGTGATAAACAGCCACTTCGCCTGTTTTTTCCATTTAACCGCAGCGATAAACGTCCAAAGAAATAGAGCAATTAAAACACCATAACCTAGTTGCAAGAGGTAAAAACCTGTCGCAAAGCCTGAAATATAAAAATCAGAATCCGCTTCAGTTGCCAATGACCATGCAGTTTGTACTTGCGAGATTTCTTGCAATAGCATCGTGACCGTTTTGTACAACATATAAAACAGACCAATAACCGGTAAAATTAACCATCCACTGAGTCCCTGTAACGGCTTTTTAACTACCGGCTGAGCCTCTGGTGATATTATTGCTGGCTCTGTTTGCGTGGTTGATTGCTGAATATCCATTCAAATAACCTTTATTTACTATTTACTTTGCATTTTTTCTTCAAGAAATGCCTTGAGTACAATTGCTTGATTATGTTCTGTATTTTTAGCACTGTATAACAGTGTTAAGTCACCTTGTTTTGCTTGTGAAACCAATACCTGCCAAGCTGTTGTGTTATTAAGTTCCTGCTGATATCGCTCGATAAATTGAGCAAACTGATCTGTGTTCTGATGAAACCATTTTCGTAACTCATTGGAAGGTGCAACGTCTTTATTCCAAGAGTCGTGGTGTAAGTCTGTTTTTTTTATTCCTCTTGGCCACAGTCTATCGATAAGCACGCGATAACCATCATTATCGTCAACAGGGTCATAAACTCGTTTGCATTTAATCATCATTTACCTACCCAATAAGTAAACCGCAGCATTTTATTTATTAATTTACAAAAGTATTTTTAACACGCCTTGAAACTAAAAAATACGGTATCCAAATGGCACAAGCAATTAGAGCCCGAAAAATATCTTTGATATCGGAGGCTTCAACCTCTAAATCCAATAAAATACTTGCGAGTATAATATCCGTAACCGTCAAAACTAAAGAAAAGATCTGGAAAAAAATATAAATTTTAATTGTGAGTTTTTTCTTTGTAAAAAAGACATAACTTAGGAAAAGTAAGGTGGCGTATAAAATAACGTTACCTAAAACTTCAAAGTAGATTAGCTCTTTAAATAATGGAATAAATGAACTTGATTGTGGATCTGTTAATTCAATCCAATATTCAATCACTTGAGCATTTTGCTCATAAATCGAAAAAGGCAAAATAATCAAGGACAATATTATCCCTAACATGGGTAAAATAAGCCATCCACCAATGCCTTTTAATTCCTGCCTTGGTTGTGGTGATGGTACCGAAGTGCCATGAGATGAACTGTGACCTTCAGTTTTCATTTACACTTCCTTATTAAACAGACAAATAATATCAATACAAAATAAATAGCCCTGTATAAGATAGCATACCTACTCAACAAAAAATGAGTAACTAAATGCGCTAATTCACAATTATATTGCTAATAAAGAACAATCTGACAAGGCCATCATTATGCAAATATTTACCGCACAGTTACCACTTCCTACCAATTACCTTTATGGTGATTTTTTTGCTTTTCATTTAAGAGATCAACACAATGTTGCGGAAATAGTGGAAGAAGATACATTACATAAAGGCATAATATGGCAACAACATGCAACAAAAATGACATTAGAGCTTAAAAAACAACAGGCAACGATTTCATTAGCGATTGATTCTCCATCTATCATTATCAATGAGCAAGATTTACTAACGCTGGCACAGCATGTACTTGGTTTGAAACAAAATATTGATGAGTTCGAAAAACGCTACCTTGAAACCCCAATACTTGGACAGCTCATTGAAAAACAAAGAGGATTACGGATTTATCAATCTGCTAGTGCATTTGAAGCGTTAGTTTGGGCTATTATTGGGCAACAAATTAGTGTCCATGCAGCTATCGCCATTCGTCGGCGATTTATCCAAGCCGTGGGGATTCAGCATGCTTCAGGTATTTGGTGTTTCCCCGATGTTCCACAAGTCAGGTTAGTTGATGACGAAATACTGCGCCAAACGGGTTTTTCAAAGGGAAAAATTATCGCCCTCAGAGCTCTTTGTGACGCCATCGAAAATCAACAAATTGATTTATCACAGCACGTGACTCATTCCAATGCGAATCAAATAACTGAACAATTATTACAAATCAAAGGTATTGGACCTTGGACTGTGAGCTATGCTTTACTTAGAGGATTCAACTACTTAGATGGCTCTTTACATGGAGATGTGGCGGTAAGACGTAATTTGCAAACATTACTTGCGAAATTAGAGCAGCCCTCCGCCAAAGAAACGGAAAAATGGTTGGAACAATTTTCCCCATGGCGTGCACTGGTTGCCGCCCATTTGTGGCGTAGCCAGTCAGCCGCAGGTTATTGAATAGTTTTAAAAAGCCCACTTCAATAACCTGAAATGGGCTTTCCTACTATTCACAATAATGATTTAACGTAACCAGTTCGTTTTCACTAATTGAACGACTTCATCACCGCGACCACTCATAATCGCTTTTAACATATACAAGCTAAAACCTTTCGCTTCTTGTGCCGCAATTTCTGGTGGCATAGACAACTCTTGTTTGGCGGTTAGGACATCAACCACCACTGGCCCATCATGGGCAAAAGCTTCTTTTAATGCACCGTCTAGATCTTCACTTTTTTCAACACGGATCCCTTTGATACCCGCAGCATTCGCAATCGCTGCAAAGTTAGGGTTATGTAAATCCGTTCCCGCTGTCAAGAAACCGGCCACTTTCATTTCCATGGCAACAAAACCAAGCACGCCATTGTTATGAATGATGATTTTTACCGGTAATTGCATTTGAGAAAGAGAGATAAAGTCCCCCATTAGCATACTGAAACCGCCGTCGCCACACATTGCAACCACTTGACGTTTTTTATCAACGGCCTGCGCACCAATAGCTTGTGGCATCGCATTCGCCATTGACCCGTGGTTAAAAGAGCCAATTAAACGGCGCTTACCGTTCATTTTCAAGTAGCGCGCAGCCCATACTGTCGGGGTTCCAACGTCACAGGTGAAAATCGCGTCATCAGCAGCTAATTCACTAATTTTTGTTGCAAGATACTGAGGATGTATTAACCCCTCATGACCCGGTTTAGCGAGGTCATCTAACCCTTTTCGAGCCTCTGCATAATGTTTTAAAGCGCCATCAAGGTGTTTTGTATCTTGTTTAGCCTCTAAATGTGGCTGTAATGCATCTAATGTTGCTTTGATATCACCAATCAGCCCCATATCAATATGGCAGTGGGAGCCCAAGCTACCTGCATTAATATCAACCTGAATGATTTTAGCTTCGCTTGGGTAGAAAGGACGGTATGGAAATTGTGTCCCTAACAAAACAACCGTATCTGCATTCATCATTGCGTGGTAACCTGATGAAAAACCTATTAAGCCTGTCATCCCAACGCTGTATGGGTTATCCCATTCAATATGTTCTTTACCACGTAACGCATGTACTACCGGTGCTTTTAGTGTTTCTGCTAGTTTAACCACTTCATCATGGGCACCTGCGCAGCCATTACCACAGAATAACGTGATATTCTTAGACTGATTCAGCAATTCAGCGAGTTTTTCGATTTCACTTCGCTGAGGCATAATCAGTGGCGCTTGTGGTTGATACCATGTTTCTTTCGCGGACTCTGGCGCATCTTTTAGCGCAATATCACCCGGAATCACGACCACGGATACCCCTTTATTTAGAATCGCTTTACGCATAGCGATACCAAGAACTTGTGGAATTTGCTCTGGATTAGAGACCATTTCACAATAATGGCTGCACTCGCGGAATAATTCAGTTGGATGGGTTTCTTGGAAATAATTACTACCAATTTCGCTAGATGGAATATGAGCGGCGATTGCCAAAACGGGCACTCGATTACGATGGCAATCATACAGCCCATTAATAAGGTGCATATTTCCCGGCCCACAAGAGCCTGCACATACGGCTAAATTACCAGTTAGCTGAGCTTCTGAACCCGCAGCAAAGGCAGCGACTTCCTCATGGCGAGTTCCTAGCCACTCAATAGCGCCTTGACGACGCAAGCTGTCGGTTAAGCCATTCAACGAGTCTCCTGTAACGCCCCAAATACGTTTAACACCTGCATTATCAAGTACTTTTGCAATATAGGATGCAACACTCTGTTTTTTCATAATGGCACTCTTTTAAGTCGGATGTGATACCCTTGATATCTTGCAGCTCAAAATATGAAAGGTACTTTTAGAAACATAACAACATTCAAAGTAGAATCTTGTCATACTCGCGTATATCAAACCCAATATCGATAATAGATTGATTGTAACTAAGTAAATTCCTCATTCCTACTCATCAAATTAAATATAAAACAGAACAGCACAATCCACCGTTATTATCAAAAGAAGAGGATAGCAACAAGATAAATAAATAGACGAGTTATTAACAACTTAAGCAAAACAAGAACATCATAAAAAGATGGAGTTATCTGCATATATTATTCATCACAGTCACATCATTGTTTCCACCATATTAAATCAATAACCTTATATATTTATGACAGACTAAAACTCACCAAAAAACATATACTAAATTGATTTAAAACAATTTATATTCACCTAATTGATCCCCAAAGTTCTATTTTTTCAAGTATTAAATTCAATCGTTATATTACCAATATAAAATCCCAATAAGGCGCATGAATCAGTATAAAGCACCTACATTTTACATTTGTTCGATATTAATGTAGTATTAGTACTGTATTTTTTAACTCAAGGTGACTTTTTTGCTGTATTTTAAAGACAGACACTCTCATTATTCTACCCATTACATACCTATTTTAGCCTGTTATTTCAGCGCAACATAAAAACACTAAAAACTTATCTATTACGTAAACAACGTCTATTCTAAATAATAAGGTTTTATATTTTCCGATGTATGAAAACCCATATCTTAAGTGCTGTTGTTTCGATTATTGAAATTAAAATAAGAGGATGGTTTCATGAGATTCAAGAAGAAAAAAGAAAAACCGTTAAATATTAGTGATATTACTATTATTGATGACGGTAAACTCAAAAAAGCAATTACCGCGGCTTCGCTGGGTAATGCGATGGAATGGTTTGATTTTGGGGTATACGGTTTCTTAGCCTATGTTCTAGGTCAGGTTTTCTTTCCGGACGCATCACCGAGCGTACAGATGATTGCCGCATTAGCCACTTTCTCCGTGCCTTTCTTAGTTAGGCCATTAGGTGGTGTCGTTTTTGGTATTTTAGGTGACAAATACGGCCGTCAAAAAGTCCTTTCGATGACAATTATCATCATGGCAGTCAGTACCTTCTGTATTGGTTTGATTCCATCATATGAAAGCATCGGTATCTGGGCGCCCATTCTGTTATTAATTGCTAAGTTAGCTCAAGGTTTCTCGGTAGGTGGTGAATATTCTGGTGCAGCAATCTTTGTTGCTGAATACTCACCAGACCGTAAACGTGGCTTTATGGGAAGTTGGTTAGACTTTGGCTCTATCGCCGGTTTTGTCTTAGGTGCGGGTGTCGTAGTACTAATTTCCAGTATCGTTGGGGAAGCTAACTTCCATGATTGGGGCTGGAGAATTCCGTTCTTCTTAGCATTACCGTTAGGGATCATCGGGTTATATCTACGTCATTCACTAGAAGAAACCCCTGCTTTCCAACAACATGTCGAATCGTTAGAAAAGCAAGATAAAGCCAATATTCAAAACCCACCAAAAATCTCAGTACGTGAAGTCGCAACTAAGTATTGGAAAAGCTTGATGATTTGTGTTGGCTTAGTTATCGCAACTAACGTCACTTACTATATGTTGTTGACCTACATGCCAAGTTATTTGTCACACAATCTGAATTACTCTACTGACCATGGTGTGCTAATTATTATTGCAATTATGATTGGTATGTTATTTGTTCAACCGATTATCGGTTTAACCAGTGATAAAATTGGTCGTCGCCCATTTGTCATTACCGGTAGCGTAGGGCTGATTTTATTGGCATACCCTGCGTTTATGTTAATCAACAGTGGTTCTGTTGGCTTAATTTTCCTAGGTTTATTAATTTTAGCGGTGCTGTTGAACTGTTTTACAGGGGTTATGGCTTCCATTTTACCCGCGATTTTCCCGACACATATTCGTTACAGTGCGTTAGCTATTGCCTTTAACATTTCAGTATTAATTGCCGGTGCGACACCGACTGTTGCGGCATGGTTGGTCGAATCAACCACTAACTTATATATGCCTGCATATTACTTAATCGTGATTGCTTTAATCGGCTTATATACGGGTATCAGGATGCCAGAAACGGCGAATAAGCCATTGCGTGGAGCAACACCTGCGGCATCAGATAAAGCTGAGGCAAAAGAAATTCTTAGCGAGCACTTTGACAATATTGAGCAGAAAGTTGAAGATATTGACCAACAAATTGCTGAGCTTGAGAAAAAACGCCAATCCTTAATCAATCAGCACCCTAAATTAGATTAAACATGAAAGAGCCGGTAAAACGGCTCTTAAGGTTGTTGACAAAGC
>NZ_JAMPPE010000010.1:0-142084 GCF_028480905.1 Providencia sp. PROV156
TACTGACTGAGAAAAACACACTCACTATTCGTTTGAATGCATTGATTAACACACTGATAGGTGGCGTTATTGCTGGTGGAATTATTGCTTCTGCTTATTACCCTAAACTGAATGTATATCAGGCCGATGAAAGTGGAAAGCTATGGTTAGCCGCTGGCGCATTTATTTTTTGGTTATTGGTTGCGTTGCTTTCTTTCAAACAACGGTTTTGGTATTTAGCCGCAGTGTGTACGGTGGCAATTAGCTTAACGGTAGGGCATGTGATCCCATCTCGTATTGCCAGTAATAATACGCCACAAGAGGTGATTGCGAAGTATCATCACCAGTTAGCTGATAAATCTGTATTGTTAACCAATAATGTCGGGCTAGGCACCACATTGGCATGGGTACTTAAACGTAGTGATATTACGATGCTTCACCAAACTGGGGAATTAGGCTACGGGCTAAAATACCCAGATGCCGCTAATCGGTTTTATAGCTTAAAGCAGTTACCTGATTTATTAAAAAATTATCATTATAAAGATGTGGCGGTGGTCGTAGAAAGTTCTCAGCGTGAATTGTTGGACGCATTACCCGGCAACCCAATTATTATTCGGGAAGGTAATCTTGTTTTAGCTTTTTATGAAGGCCAATAGAGACAGTACGTTGGGATGTTGTTTGATAATAGCCGCCATACCATTTAGGTTTGGCGGCTATTTACATTAGCGTGTAGGCTTATTTAAAGTGCTCGGGTTTGAGGCGGAATGGGATTTTTCCAGACCTGCGGGGAGACCATGATAAATTAATAGCATGGCCATGCTATTGCTCATCGCATTCACTTCCACTTCGTTGACTGTACGGTTGTTACGTTGATGACGGCTAGTTAACGTATTTCTCATTGGGACGTCTCCTCAGTTTCTTTGATTAGGCGATTCGCTTCGGCAAGCTCATAGCGCCTTGGTGTTAGTGCGGTTGCACTATGATTACGGGCTAGCAAGGTATAAATGGTTGGTAAAACAAACAGGGTAAATAATGTGCCAACTAACATACCAGTGACTATCACTAAGCCTAAGCCAAAGCGGCTATTTGCTCCTGCTCCAGTAGCGAATAGCAGAGGAACTAAGCCAATCACCATTGCTGCGGTTGTCATTAGTATTGGGCGTAAACGAATTTGTGCTGCTTTGAGAATGGCATGTCGTCTATCTAACCCTTCATTGGCTTGTAATTCATTGGCAAACTCAACCATCAATATTCCGTGTTTGCTGATTAAGCCAATCAATGTGACTAAGCCGATTTGGGTGTAAATATTTAATGTTGCATAACCAAGTGCCAATGGAATTAACGCACCACAAATTGAAAGTGGAACAGTAATCAAGATAATCAATGGGTCGACTAAACTTTCATATTGTGCCGCTAAGACTAAGTAAATAATGATGAGCGCCGCCATAAAGGCAAAGGCGAGGGTGTTTCCTTCTTGTTTATATTGGCGCGAATCGGATTGCCAGTCATGGCTAAAACCTGCTGGTAGCTCATTGGCAATATTATCTAAATAAGCAACAGCTTGGCCTAATGTGATACCAGGCGCGGGTATTGCTTGGAAAATTGCCGCATTTTGCTGATTAAATTGCGTGAGTTTATTCGGTTCAACTTGGGTATTGATATCAACCACCGTTGACAGTGGGATCATAGTTCCCGCTTCCGATTTCACATAATGGCGTGAAAGGGCTTCCGGTGTTAAGCGTTGGCTACGAATACTTTGAGGGATCACATCATAAGAACGGCCATCCATCCCAAAGCGGTTAATATAGTTTTCCCCCACTAATAAGGTCAGTGATTCCCCGATATCTTGCATACGAATACCTAAGCTATTCGCTTTTGAACGGTTTATGCGGACTTCTACCACTGGGTTGTTGTAGTCGAGGTCACTATCTACCACCATAAACAGACCGCTTTCACGTGCTTGTTGCTTGATCTCTTCCATGGTTTTATAGAGTACCGAATAATCTTGCGGGCTTCTGAGAACCATTTGGATTGGCAAGCCACCCGTTGAACCTGGCAAGGCGGGTAACTGGAAAACGAAAATACTGTTCCCTTCGACATCACCGACGCGCCCTTGTAAGTCACCTTGGATCTCAGATGCGGCGCGATCACGCTGCTCCCATGATGTCAAGTTAGTTCCCCCAAAGCTGGCGGAGGGGCCATCGGTTCCGTTAATAATCCAAGTACTTTCTGTTTCTGGCAACTCCATGAAAACATCATGTAATTTACGCGAAAAACGTTCTACATACTCGAGGTTAGCGTGTTGCGGAGATTTGATCGCCGTTAATACACTAGACTGGTCTTCCACAGGGGCTAATTCACGAGGAGCCGATTGATAAAGCAGTGGTAAGCTAATGAATACACCAACGGCAATAACACCTGTTAACCAACGGTTTTTCAAAGAGAAATTCAATACAATGGTATAGTAATGGGCTAAGGTAGAAAAGAAGGTTTCTGCCATGCGCGCCATACGCCCTTCATTCTGTTTTGAGTTCAACATAAACGAGCTCATTACAGGGGAAAGGGTTAATGCCACAATACCGGAAACAATCACCGCCCCGGCCAACGTGAGTGCGAATTCTTTAAACAAAGCTCCCGTTAAACCTGACATCAGCCCTATTGGAGCATATACCGCCGCCAAGGTGATCGTCATCGCGATAACTGGGCCTGCCACTTCACGAGCACCAATTAAAGCCGCTAAAACCGGTGATTTCCCTTCTTCAATATGGCGATGGACGTTTTCGACCACAACGATAGCATCATCGACGACGAGACCAATTGCTAATACCATGGCCAGTAGCGTCAGTAAGTTAATACTAAACCCAAATGCCATCATGAGTGCGGCTGCACCTAACATAGATAGCGGAATAGCTAAAATTGGGATGATGACGCTGCGAATTGACCCTAAACACAGGTAAATAACCGCAATAACAATCAGTAGCGCTTCAACTAATGTACTAATCACTTGGTCAATAGACGCTTTAATAAAGCGCGAAGTTTCAAATGCCATTTCCACCTTAACACCGGGTGGTAAGGTTTTGGTGATGTCAGGCATTAATTGATTCATGCCGTCAACGATTACTAGAGGGTTACCGGTTGGTGTGGCAAATAAACCAAGATAAATCGCAGGCTCACCATTCATTAAACCACTGGTTTCTGTGGAAGCGGCTCCTAATTCAATGGTTCCCACATCTTTTAAACGTACTAATCCATTGCCGTCGTTGCGGATCACTAGATCACGAAACTCATCGACATTAGTGAGATCGGTATTAACATAGACATTGGAAATCACGAACTCGCCTTTGACTTTACCGGGAGCCGCTTGGTAGTTGTTTTGGCGAACTGCTTGTGCAACATCCGCAGCGGTTAGCCCTCGGCCAGCTAATTTATCGGCATCCAGCCATAAACGCATTGCTAATTGTTGGCCTCCAAAGACTTGAACTTTAGCGACACCATCAATTGAGGAATACATTGGTTCAATGACGCGAGAAATATAGTCTGTCAGGGCGGGAATGGATAAATTGGTGCTGGAAAAACCGATATAAGCAACCGCAGTAGATTCCCCAGAGGAAAGTTCAATCACAGGGTCATAAGCTTCTTTCGGTAATTTATAACGAACTTGGTTCACTTTCGCCATTACTTGCGCAAGGGCTTGAGTGGAGTCTCGGTTAAGTTCCATTCGTACGGTGACAAGGCTACTTCCTTGCACAGAAGAAGAAGACAGATAGTCTACGCCTTCCACAGAGGAAACCGCTTGTGCGATGGGCTGTGTCACAAACCCTTGCATCAATTTAGCTGATGCGCCAGGGTATTGCGTAGTAATGGTGATCGTCGAGCTTTCAAGTTGTGGATATTGGCGAATAGGCAACTTACTCAACGCAAATAAACCAATTAACACAATCAGCGCACTGACCACGAGAGCCAGAACAGGTCGGCGAACAAAAATATCAGTAAATTTCATTACGCCTTCCTTATGAACCTTGAGCCGTATTAGTGACAGGTTCAGACAATGTATCTTGGGCAACAGGGGTGACAGCAGAGCCGTCGTTTAAGCGTAATTGCCCAGAAGTGACGACTTTATCGTTAGCACTTAAGCCGTGTTCTATTTCAATTTTGCCATCCCAACGTTGCCCCGTTTTTACGGACACCCGCTTGACGGTCATCGCATCCCCTTCACCTTGCGTAATAAATACGGTATCGCCATAGGCGGTATACGTAACAGCGGTTTCTGGGATTGTAATGACTTCATTACTGGCTTGGCGTACCACATTCACATTGGCGTACATCCCAGCTTTTAATGTGCCATCGCTATTTTCTAATGTGGCTTGCAGGGCGATAGTACGTGATTTACCAATGAGTGGGTCAATGGCCGTAATACGGGCTGGAAAAGTTTTATTGGGATAAGCATCAACTGTAATATCAACAATTTGGCCTTGATGCAGTTCCGGTGAGGCCTGTTCATCTAAGGAAAAGTTGAGCTTTAAGGTTTTGGTATCCACCAGGCTGGCAATGGCTTCCCCTGGGTTTAAATACTGTCCTTCATGGACTTGGCGAATACCTATCGTACCGTCGAATGGCGCTCGGATCGTCTTTTGCGCAATCAATGCTTGGGTTTGGCGGATCAGGCCTTGGGCAATATCACGTTCAGCACGTGTACTGTCCACTTGAGCCTCTGCCACTAAATGTTGCGCAGATAATGAACGTGTTCTTTCATATAAGCGAGCCGCATTGCGCAACTGTGCTTGGTAACGTGATAAATCAGCTTGTTCAACGGCATCATTGAGTTGCACTAACAATTGGCCTTTTTTGACTTGCTGGCCAGATTCAAATGCAATTTTTGTTATACGGCCATTGGTTTCTGCGGCGACTAAGACTTGGCTGCCAGCTTCTAACTCACCTACACCGTAAAAAGTACGAGGCGCGGTATCTAAGCTAACAGGAGCCAATGCCACTTTTACGGGTGGGTATTGGTAGGCTGCTTGTTCGTCTTCTTCATTTTGTGCATAGGTCGAATAAATCGCGCTACCCGCCCCAACAGCGATCAAAACGGAACAAAGTGTCATTATTGTTTTTTTATTCATTAAATTTTCCTTCTATTTCTGCGTCTTTAACGCGAAATAAAGACCTCGAAAATGCCCTGCAATGGCGATAGCGATTAAGCCCCCAATAACAGCGATATGTTCAATTGCCCAAAACATGGCGATTTGAGCTTGTTCTCCCGTGTAGCTCCAAAAGGTGTGGACAACCACAATAGTGAGGAACAAAAACACGGCTAACGCGCCAGTTCCAAGCCATAAAAGACGGTTAAATAGCACAAGAACAGAGCCAATTAACATGACAGCAGCAGAAGCAATATTGAAAAACCAATCTGGGTGAAGACCAGCGGCACGCATTTCGGCCAGACTATTTTCATAATCAAAAACTTTGGCTAAACCAGATGAAATAAATAAGACCAAGACTAGTAAGCGAGCAATAACCCATAAGCTATTGCTTTCTAACATTTTGGTAATCACCGATGGCATAAACCTATCCCCTTTTAAAAAATAACCTCAATTGACAAACTAGCAGGGTGGCACTATAAAACCTTAAGTTAAGTTGAGGTCAAGCAAAGGTGAGCTAAAATGGCGGACAAAGACACAAAAACGATAAAACCTCAGAAGAACGAGGGGAAAAAAATTGATTTTACTCGGGCATTAACGGTGGGCGAAGTGGCAAAACGCTCGGGAGTGCCTGTTTCTACAGTCCATTTTTATGAATCAAAGGGGCTAATTCAAAGTACACGAACTCAAGGGAATCAGCGACGATTTCACTCTGTTGTACTTCGTTACATCGCCATTATTAAGGTTGCACAAAGTACGGGGATCCCACTACATGAAATTCAAGAGGCATTGGGGCGTTTTCCTGCAAATAGCGCGCTAACTTCGGAGCAATGGAAGGAGATGTCGACGCAATGGCGTAAATCTTTAGATAAGCGTATTCGGCAACTGACACGTTTACGTAATGAGTTGGATAACTGTATTGGTTGTGGTTGCTTATCACTCAGTGACTGTCCGCTGCGCAATCCTGATGATATACTTGGTAGGAAAGGCCCTGGTGCCCGTATTTTAGAACGTCCATAAGTTATTTTATTAATTTCTGCGATTAATCATACTTTTCATTATTTGGATAGCCACTGCTGAAAGTGGCTATTTAACGATTTATATCATCACCTTACTATTTAAATTACCGCACATAATGGATATTTCTTGCGCCCATCGGCTACCCCTTTTCAGCATATTTGCGTAACTATTCGTTATGTTAATTTTTTGTGAGCTCATTGTAACTAAATGAGAGAAAAAGAGGGTGACAAAGATGAAAGGCTTGAATAATAAGATTGCCATTGTGACTGGGGGAGCGACCAAAATTGGTGCAACCGTTGCGAAGGTATTAAGTGATTACGGCGTTAAAGTCACGATTTTTGACATTGATACCTTGAATGGTGAAAAGGTAGCTCAAAGTGAGCCCAATATTGATTTTCTTCCTGTCGATATCACTGACGACCAACAACTTAAACAAGGCATTGACCGTGTTGCGCAAAAATATGGGCAACTCGATTTTTTAGTTAATCTGGCCGCCACTTATCTTGATGAAGGCCAGTTATCTACAAGGCAGGATTGGCTCACTGCGTTGAATATTAATGTGGTGAGTGCAGTGATGGCTGCGCAGCTTGCAAAAGTACATTTCGCAAAATCGGGTAAAGGTGCCATCGTCAATTTTACCAGTATTTCTTCTTCTGTCGCCCAAACTGGTCGTTGGCTCTACCCTGCATCTAAAGCCACCATGTTAGAGGTAACTCGCAGCCAAGCAATGGATTATGCGGCTGAAGGAATTCGTGTAAATTCCGTTTCCCCCGGGTGGACTTGGTCCCGAGTTATGGATGAAATCACAGGGGGAGACCGCCAAAAAACAGACCGTGTTGCTGCTGATTACCACTTATTAAAGCGCGTTGGTGACCCAGAAGAAGTCGCTCAAGTTGTCGCGTTCCTACTTTCTGATTTGGCCAGCTTTGTTACAGGTGCGGATTACGCTGTCGATGGCGGTTACTCCGCTATGGGGCCTGAACAGGCTAAACCGGCAATTCCCCGTCTTGCTGAATAAGACACCATTTTAACTATTTTGTAGAGGAAAATACTATGCGCCGTATTGCTATCGTCGGTGGTGGTCAAGCGGGTATGCCATTAGCTTTGGGTCTACTCAATAAAGGTTATGAAGTCACTGTTGCAACAAACCGCACTCCAGATGACGTTAAAAATGGCCGAGTGATGTCGAGCCAGTGCATGTTCGATATTTCACTGCAATTTGAACGTGATTTAGGCATTAATTTTTGGGAAGAACAGTGTCCGCCGGTTGAAGGAATTGGTTTTACAGTTCCTCATCCCGAAAAAGCGGGGGAAAAAGTAATTTCTTGGCGTTCACGTCTCGATAATTATGCCCAAGCTGTCGACCAACGTATCAAAATGCCTTACTGGATGGAGTTATTTGCAGCTCGTGGCGGTAATTTACGCATTGAAGATGTTGGTATTGCAGAACTGGAACGCTTAGCGCAAACACACGATTTAGTCGTGTTAGCGGGTGGAAAAGGGGAAATTGTTAAACTGCTTGAGCGCGATGCCTCCCGCTCACCTTATGACAAACCACAACGGGCCTTGGCACTGACTTATGTGCATGGCATGTTACCAACGCCAGAGTATTCACAAGTTTCTTTCAACTTAATACCCGGTGTTGGTGAGTATTTTGTGTTCCCATCACTGACGAATAGTGGTGATTGCCACATTATGGTGTTTGAAGGGATCCCCGGTGGGCCTATGGATCAGTGGAATGAAGCTCGTACTCCACAGGAACACTTGGCATACAGTAAAAAAATACTCAATACCTATTTACCTTGGGAAGCAGAACGTTGTCATAATGTTGAGTTAACTGATGATAATGGCATCTTAGCCGGAAGATTTGCACCAACAGTGAGAAAACCAGTGTTAACTTTACCATCAGGTAACATTGTGTTTGGTTTAGGAGATGCGTTAGTCACCAATGACCCACTAACGGGTCAAGGTTCGAATAACGCTACCAAGGCTTGTAAAGTCTATTATGACGCTATTTTAGCCCATGGTGACAAACCTTACACTGCAAAGTGGATGAATGACACATTTGAGCAGTTCTGGAAGTATGGTCGCCATGTTGTGGAATGGACCAATTCCTTACTCGCCCCACCTGAGCCGCATATTTTACACTTATTGGATGCAGCCCAGCAGCTGCCATCCCTCGCACATACCATTGCTAATGCCTTTAATTACCCGCCCGTATTATTCCCTTGGTGGAAAGATGAGGCTGCTTGTGAGGCGTATATTCAGTCGCAAATGATGGAAGAAGCTCGAGCTTAATGGGGGAGATATCAATATGTCTATGGTTGCAGAGGATATAGCCATGTGTGATAGCGAATGGGGCCAGACTGAATTTGAATCAAAGATACTGCGTAATCTGTTGGGATGTTACCCAACAGGCGTGGCGATTGTTACCACCCGAACTGCAGATGGCCGTGATGTTGGGTTAACTATCAACTCATTTGCGTCGTTATCACTTGACCCACCATTAGTGCTATGGAGCTTAGTGAATCATTCACCAAACCTAGCGGTATTTCGTGATTGTACTCATTTTACTATCAATATATTAGGCCACGGACACCAAGAACTAGCGATGCGTTTTGCGAACCCACGTATCGAAAATAAATTTGCAGATGTGGCTACCCACCTAACACCAGAAGGCGTTCCTGCATTGCATGGTGCTATTGCCACATTGGTGTGCGAAAACCATAAGCAAGACACGATTGGTGACCACTTATTAATGGTGGGGCATGTTCGCCGTATCGGTAGTGAAGCGGGTAAACCGTTAGTGTTCCATGGCGGTAGTTTTACTGCATTACATGAAGCGCCTTAAGGAGGGAGTGACTATGAACCAGCAAATTTTAATGACATTCGCGACACAATTGCAGCAAGGGAACATCCAAGTTATCGACCTGACACAAACCTTATCGCCTTCATTTCCGGCACTGCAATTACCTGAACAATTTGGGCAAGTTTGGTCATTTAACATGGAACAAATTTCTCGCTACGACGATAACGGCCCTGCATGGTATTGGAATAATTTTAGTTGCGGAGAACATACCGGCACGCATTTTGATGCACCAATTCACTGGATCAGTGGCAAAGACCAAATCAATAACACCGTTGATACTATTCCAGTGGAAAACTTTGTAGCGCCAGCCGTTGTGGTAGATGCCAGTGCGGAAGTGGCTCAAAACCCTGATTGGGTGTTAACTGTAGAGTTTTTGCAAAAATGGGAAGAAAAGCACGGCACAATTCCTAAAGCAGCTTGGGTACTTTTCAGAACGGATTGGTCGAAAAAGGCGAATGACCCGGTTGCCTATGTAAGTATGCGTGAAAATGGTGCACACACGCCCGGACCATCGCAAGAAGCGGTGGAATGGCTTATTCATCAGCGTGATGTCAAAGGGTTTGGCGTTGAAACCATCAATACAGATGCAGGGCAATCATACAGTTGGCCAGTACCTTACCCTTGCCATACTTTAATGCATGGTCACAATAAATATGGCCTGCAATGTTTAACGAACCTCGACAAACTGCCTGCGACAGGTGTCGTGATTGTTGCTGCGCCACTTAAAATTGAAGGTGGTTCTGGCAGCCCATTACGTGTACTCGCACTTGTGGGGTGAGGTATGACAGCAAGCTCAACTCCTCAAGTGATAGTCGTGGGCAGTGGAATGAATTCCTTGATGTGTGCAGCCTTGTTGGCAGTACGTGGAAAATCAGTCCTCGTTCTTGAGCGAAATGACCGCTTAGGGGGCTGTATCCGCACTGAGAATTTGTTTGAGGGCTATACCCACGATTTACTTTCTTGCTGGTACTCCTTATTTGTTGGTAGCCCTGGGTACCAAGAGCTCGAACCCTATTTAAAGCAGTATGGATTAGAATTTGCTCAATGTGATTATTCAACGGGGTTAGTGCAACCGGATGGTCAATCGATTGCGTTAAAACGAGATATTTCTGAAGCGGCTAAGCAACTCGACCAGTTGGCTCCGGGGGATGGCCTTGCATTTCGTAAGATGGCGGAACAGCTATTTACGCAAGATGCAGCGCTTACATTTGGCCTATTAGGGCAAAACCCATATAGCGCCAATATGCTGAAATTATTATTTTCAGAATGGCGAAAACGTGGAGTCGATGGCTTGCTTGATTTTGCAAAAGCAGGAATAGAAAGCTTTCGCCGTTGGTCAGAACGTGAATTACAGCACGACTTTAGCCGAGCTTTGATGGCGCCATGGGTATTACATACCGGACTTGGGCCGGATGAAGCCAGTTCTGCATTAATTGGGAAATTAACCTTTGCGGCGGTGGTGGCTGGCGGTATGCCAGTGGTGAAAGGCGGCAGTGCTCGTATCGTGGAGGCTTTTGCGAAGGTTATTGAAGCGCATGGTGGCCAGCTAAAAACGGGTATGAATGTTGAAAAAATCATCACTACAGGTGAGGGGAGAAACCAACGAGCAACAGGAGTGATGGCGAATGGGCAAATCATTGCTGCGTCTGAAAGCGTAGTTTGTAACGTTACCCCAACGCAGCTGTATGGGTCATTACTCGAAAATACTTCACTGCAAGTGAGGGAAAAAGCGAGAGGTTACCGTTATGGGCGTGCGGGTATGCAAATTCATTTTGCTTTAAGCGCCCCTCCCCCTTGGTGTAATCCTGAACTGTTAAATGTACCACTGGTTCATTTCACTGAAAGCATGGAGCAAGTGTGTTTATCGGTGACACAGGCAAATAATGGTTATTTACCAGATAAACCGACATTTGGTATTGGCCAACCTACCGCGCTCGATCCCAGTCGAGCCCCAGAAGGAGGGTGGATCTTATGGATCCAAATGCAAGAGTTGCCTCGAGTGTTAAAGGGGGACTCTGCTGGTGAAATTTCAGTACCGGATGACGGGGGTTGGGATGAGCAAGTGCGAGAGGCTGTTGCAGATCGAATTCAACAGCGCTTAGAGCTGGTAATGCCTGGCTTTTCTAATTTGATAGTGGGGCGCAAGGCAATTTCTCCCGCCGACCTAGAAAATTATAACTGTAACCTTGTTGGTGGTGACCCTTATTCAGGAACTTGTTCACCTGATCAGTTCTTCTGGTTGCGGCCTTTTGCTGCGACTGGCCAGACGAAAACGCATCAAACCGCAGTCAAAAACCTTTTTCATATTGGCGCCTCAACCCACCCCGGTCCGGGTTTAGGTGGTGGTTCAGGTTACCTTGTTGCACAAAAATTAGCAGTCAAACGCAGGACATAATAAATCAGCAAAGGATTTGTGACTTAACAGGTAAAGCACACACAGTAAGCAACCCACTATGGCAGGAAACATGATGAAAAAAACAACAATCGGTAAGCTTGTAGCAGGTTCGTGTCTCAGCATATTTTCGTTTGGTGCGATTGCCACCGAAGGTGGCGGTTTAGGGGTATACCCCGATGGGCTAGAAAACTTTATGTCAGGTGCATTGCCACCGCAAGGGGTACATGTACTGGTGTATGGTGGAAATGCACATTATGACAGTATTCGCGATAACAAAGGCGATAAGATCCCTGTTCCGGGGTTTAGCGTCAATGTGAACGTACTCGCTCCTCGACTTATTTGGGTAACTGACCAAAAAGTCTTTGGTGGTGATCTGGCTTTTCATACGATTGTGCCACTATTGGATGTGACTGCAAAAGCGGCGGGGCAAAAAGATACCAGCCGCGGCCTCGGTGATATTACATTTGGCCCCGCATTAGGGTTTCATCCATCAGCCGATTTGCATTATGTGGTTGGGCTAGATGCGTATGCTCCAACAGGTAAATACAGCAAAACAGACCCATCAAGTTTAGGTAAGAATTATTGGGCGCTGCAACCAGTTTGGGCAATCAGTTATATTCCACCTGTTGGTGTAAATGCGGATTTGAAGATGATGTATGACTTTAACTTCCGCAATAACGATACGAAAACACGTTCAGGGCAAGCATTTCACGCTGATTATGCACTAGGTTGGGGGTTCGGCAATGGTTGGGTGGCAGGTATTGGGGGCTATGCATTTTGGCAAACGACAGATGATAGCGGACCAAATTCAGCTCAAGGAAAAGCTCGAGCCTATTCTATTGGGCCTTCAATTCGCTATGCTAACCCGCAAGGGTGGCTATTTACTGCTAAATGGGAAAAGGATTTTGAAGTCAGAAACCGTCCAGAAGGTTCCCAAATTTATTTGAAGGCATCGATACCTTTTTAAACACGTTTGTATATCAAAACCCCATATTGGTATTACATAACAATATGGGGGGGTATTTCTAAGAAAGTGATGATTGGGAATTTAGGCTTTTTTCATACTCTGACTTGGAGTTTCACCATAGCGTTGTTTGTAATCTGCACTAAAGCGACCCATATGGGCAAATCCCCAACGTAAAGCTACCCCAGTGACGCTAGTTGCTTCCCCTGAAAGGAGCTCTGCTCGAACACGTTCCATCCGTAAATCACGTAGATACTGCATTGGGCTGATATCTAAGAACTCTTTAAAACCAGCATATAAACTGCGTAAGCTGACGCCTGCAATATGAGCTAGCTGCTCAACAGTGATAGGTTCATGGGCGTGTGCTTCTAAATATTCTTGCACTCTGCGTACGTGACGAGGACGAATTGTTGACCTTCGCATGCCTGAGTCTTCGATATAATTATGGCCTTGGGTAGAAAGTAAAGTGACAGAAACCAATTGTTCAACTTGAGTGGTGATCAATTTATGTTGTAAGAGATCGGGCGCGCGAGTTGCGCATTCAATCAGGTAATTCATTAAAGTGCGCCATGCAATGCAAGATTGCCAAGCAAAACCCAACTCAAAAACTAACGGTTTATCTAAAGTATGCCCTAGTTGGCCTACTAAGGATCTTTCGAGTAAAGAACGGGAAATGCGTAACATAAATTGATCGTTATCGCTATTCCAACGCATTATTGTTGATTCTTCAGGGCTAAGAAGTGAGGCCATCTGAGGAGTTGATTCAATACATTTTCCACCACTTTCGATGACTGCTGTACCTGATAGAGGCATTTGAACCAAAAAAAAGTCCTGTAGTTGCCCTGGAATAATGGAGACATCGGCACCATAGCGTAAGCGGCTTAGAGAAATATCCCCCATAGGAATATAGTGCATACGAGCATCAAGGCGTTGATGTGGATTAAGTAAGTTAAATTGATGTGGCTTCATGACTCGACCAACCATCGATTTAATCTCTTCAGGGTCAGCTGAGGTAAATAATAAACGCTCTGAAGAACAGAGCTGATTTTCAATCTGAGATGCAGATGAATGGGACCACGAGTTGCTCAACATCGGAGGTTCCTCCAAAATGATTTGCCAGCCCTGCTTTATAGAATAACCAAAATAGGGCCCGACTAATATTGCTTGTTATGTGTTTTTCTCAGTAAATTCAATTTATTATAATATTTTGCAATGATTTATTATATTAGGGAGGAATGCTTTCCATTTAAGTCAAATGAAGCCTTCCTTTTTGTTAACATTTTATTGACTATTTTTTAACTAGTCATGAGTTGAACATAACATAAACAAATTTTCTTACCTAGATAAAAACATGCAGAAACTATCCTAAAACTGCAAAAAAATAGAAACTATGCGGTTGTTGTGATAGCGATAACAATATAAAAAATAAAGTTATTTTTATTTCAATAACAGTAAAATATATATGATTTTTCATATTAAATTTTATGTTTACCTATCTTTTTCTTATTTAATTAATGTAATGCTCTAATTAATTATTTTATGGCGATGTTTTTTTCTGATTTGTTTGCTTTTGTGAGGCCTATTTTCTATTTAAACATGCTATTCAGTATTTTTTATTTATTTTATTGATCTTTTTTTTCTACGCTATTTGGCGGAAAAACTAATTTTCTAGTTGTTTTAACTCACTATTTGTCCCTTATCTGCAAGCCTTATCCACTCTCTGCATAAATCTAATTTACATGATTAATCATGGATTGACCTGTTATTAACAAAAGATATACAAATAATAAACACAAAAAAGATAAAAACGTTCTGATGTTGATTGGTGAGGTTAAAATGGCTGAGCGATCGTTTGTACAAGAAGTTCAAAAATTACGGCAAGGGCAAGGTGAAACCTTCAGTGGTGAAGGGATCCTTGCTGTTACAAAAGCGCTATTAGAGTCGGGTGTATCTTATGTTGCGGGATATCAAGGTGCTCCTATCTCCCATTTGATGGATGTCCTTGCTGATGCACAAGATATTTTATCTGAATATGGTATTCGCTTTGAAAATAGCGCAAGTGAAGCAACTGCAGCGGCAACCTTAGCAGCCTCAGTTAATTATCCACTACGAGGAGCTGTGACTTTTAAAGCAACAGTGGGGACGAATGTCGCATCTGATGCCTTAGCTAACTTAGCTTCGGGTGGTGTGTTAGGTGGTGCTTTAATTATTGTTGGTGAAGACTATGGTGAGGGCTCTTCTATTATGCAAGAGCGTAGCCATGCTTTTGCGATGAAATCGCAGATGTGGTTGCTTGACCCTCGGCCCAATTTACCGTCTATCGTTCAAGCCGTGAAAGATGGTTTTGAGCTCTCTGAAGCCAGTAATACACCCGTTATGTTACAAATGCGTATTCGTTCTTGTCACGTTCACGGGCAATTTGTTTGCGCAGATAATCAGCGCCCTAAATTTACCGTCAAAGATGCGCTTGAGAACCCAACTCGAGACGTCAGTCGCATAGTATTACCCCCTGCTAGTTTCTTACATGAAAAAGAAAAAATTGAAGCTCGCTGGCCCGCTGCAATTAAATTTATTCAACAACATGAGTTAAATGAATTTTTTTCAGAAGACTCGGATGATGTTGGAATTGCGCTACAAGGCGGTTGTTACAACACGTTGATCCGCGCATTAAATCAGCTAGGGCTAGCGGATGTTTTTGGTAATAGCCAAATTCCTTTATATGTGATGAATGTGGCTTATCCATTGATTGACGATGAATTTGAACGCTTTTGTCGTCATAAAAAAGCCATTCTAGTTTTGGAAGAAGGCCAGCCAAATTTTGTTGAGCAAAATGTGGCGAATATTTTGCGTCAACGCAAGATTGATATTGCCCTGCATGGTAAGGATATGCTGCCAATGGCGGGGGAATATAATACTGCAACAGTGCTTGCGGGTTTACGTTCGTTTTTTGAATGCTATGGAAAGATAGCTCCACAAGTCAAAGCGGCTGCAAAACAGATTCGTATTCCAACGATTAATATTGCCACTCAAAAATCTGAAGAATCTTTACCTGAATACGTGAATGCAGCAGAGCCAACATTAGATGAATCTGTCCATGCGCGCCCACCAGGGTTTTGTACAGGTTGCCCGGAAAGGCCTATTTTCACTGCGATGAAGTTGGTAGAGCGTGAATTAGGCGAACATCATGTGAGTGCGGATATCGGCTGTCATTTATTTTCTATTCTACCGCCCTTTAATTTGGGGAATACCACCATGGGCTATGGGCTAGGAGGCGCAGGGGCTGCGGCTTTGAATGCAAAGGCTGGGAAACGCGCGATTTCAGTGATGGGAGATGGGGGGTTCTGGCATAACGGTTTAACCAGTGGTATTGCCAATAGTGTTTTTAACCGTAGTGATAACTTAACTATTGTGGTTGATAACAGCTATACCTCTGCGACAGGAGGGCAAGATATTCTCTCTTCGACAGCGTTGAATCCAACCCGTAGTACTGGTCATGAAATTGAAAAAGCGGTGAAAGGGGTGGGTGTTAATTGGGTGAAAACCATTAAACACACCTATGACTTAAAAACCATGACAAATACGTTACGTGAAGCTTTAACAACCGATGAGCAAGGGCCCAAGGTTCTGATTGCGCAAAGCGAATGTATGTTGAACAAACAACGCCGCGAAAAGAAAAAAGTGCGTAGTGATGTTGCCGCAGGCAAACGAGTGGTACGTGAGCGTTTTGGTGTCGACCCTGATACCTGTACCGGGGATCACTCTTGTATTCGTTTATCTGGTTGCCCGTCTTTATCAATTAAACCAAGCCAAGACCCATTAAGAACAGACCCGGTTGCAACAGTGATGGATAGCTGTGTCGGTTGTGGGCTATGTGGTGAAGTCTCTCACGCTGCTGTCTTGTGCCCTTCTTTTTTTAAAGCTCAAATTATTACTAACCCTAATGGTTGGGACAAATTGCGCCATCGTGTACGCGGTTGGTTTATTGGCTATTTACAGCGTCGTGACGCACGTCGTCGTGAACAATTTAGTTTCTAAGGGGGATGCATGAATTCTTTATCAACTGCATTACCATCAACAAAAGTCGCATTACAGCCGATTAAAATTGCCATTTTAGCCATGGGCGGCGAAGGCGGTGGAGTCCTTGCCGACTGGGTTGTCAACCTAGGTGAAGAAAACGGTTATTTTGCTCAAACGACTTCAGTGCCTGGCGTGGCACAGCGCACGGGGGCAACAATTTATTATGTGGAATTATTCCCAGGTGCTGATAACCCACAAACCCCTTTTCCTGTATTAGCTCTTATGCCGATGCCCGGTGATGTTGATGTTGTTTTGGCCTCTGAGTTAATGGAAGCAGGCAGAGCAGTACAGCGCGGCTTTGTTACCCCAGAGCGCACAACATTGATTAGTTCAACACACCGTGTTTACTCTATCGCGGAAAAATCAGCCATGGGTGATGGGCGAGTCGATAGCCAAGCATTAATTCGCCACACTGCTGCATCTGCGCGCCAGTTTATTCACTTTGATATGGCACAAGCAGCACAAAAAAGTGGCAGTGTGATTAGTGCTGTTTTATTTGGAGCACTGTTTGGTTCCGGTGTTTTGCCATTTAGCCGCGCACAATTTGAAGAAACGATTGTACGTGGAGGTGTTGGCGTAAAGCCAAGCTTGCGAGCGTTTACATTAGGAGCAGAAAAAGCGACTAAACCCGAAGATGCATATCAGCCGGAGTCCACAAAGAACACCGTATATTCACCAAAAAATAAGCAGGTATCGCAACTATTAGCTCGTATCCAACATGAATTCTCTCCTCATGTGCAGTATCTCGTGACTGAAGGGACTCGCCGACTTATAGACTACCAAGACCCTGCCTATGCCACTTTATATTTGGATCGCCTCAATAACCTCTTTGCGCAAGATGGCGGGCAAGATGAGCGTTTGCAACGTGCGCTTGCGCGCCACTTAGCCCTTTGGATGTCCTATGAAGACACCATCCGGGTGGCTGACCTTAAAATTCGTGATAGCCGCTTTTCTCGCGTTCGCAATGAAGTACAGGCAAAAGATAATCAATTATTGGAGATCAATGAATTTATGCATCCAAGAATTGAAGAAATTTGCGAAACGCTTCCCAAAAATTTAGGTCGTTGGTTAATGCGTCCACATTGGTTACACAAAGCGCTTCGCAAAATGACCGAAAAGGGGCGCACGATCACTACCAGTTCTTTATTAGGTTTTTTACAGTTGTATCTATTAGCCGCATGGCGAAAAGGCCGACGTTCGACGTTACGTTATCAACTAGAAACGCAGCGCATTGAAAAGTGGTTAGCTGCTGTAATTAAAGCAGCGAAAGCTAACCCTGCACTTGCAACCGAAATTACCGAATGTCAACGCGTGGTTAAGGGGTATAGCGACACTCATGCGAGAGGGTTGCGTAATTTTAAAATCTTAATGGACATCGTTGCGCAGCAAGGTAACAAACTCACCCCCATTAATTTACGTGAACTGCGTGAAGCCGCATTGGCTGACGAACATGGGAAAGAATTGGAAAAATGCCGTCAACGTTTAGCTATGAATTAAGGATAACATCATGAGTTTACTGATATTTACTAAGCCACATAAAATTCACTTTTCGGAGTGTGACCCCGCAGGGATTGTGTTTTACCCCCAGTATTTCGTGATGTTTAACAATTTACTTGAACGTTGGGTTGATGAATTAGTCCCTCAAGGCTTTGCGGGTTACATCATGGAACAACGCTTTGGCTTGCCGACAGTACACCTAGAAGCGGAGTTCAAGGCCATTAGCAAAATGGGGGATAACGTGATGTTAGAGCTACATGTACAGCGTATTGGTCGCAAGTCTCTGACGTTACATCAACGCTGTGTCAGTGTTGATGGAGTACTGCGCATGCAAGTGACGCAAACCTATGTGACAACATCATTAGAAACGCATCAAGCAATCCCTATCCCAGACGCCTTGTATCAGGCATTAACCGCTCAGCAACCAGTGTAAGTAAAGGAGAAGTTCCATGAATATTGTGTGTATTGGCGGTGGTCCCGCAGGGCTTTATTTCGGGTTGCTGATGAAACTACAGAACCCAAAGAACCGTGTAGTGGTGGTGGAACGTAATCGCCCTTATGACACTTTTGGTTGGGGGGTAGTATTTTCTGATGCCACGCTCAGTAATTTACGCCAAGCGGACCCTGTTTCTGCTGAAACTATTTCTGCGGAATTTAGCCACTGGGATGATATTGATGTGCACTTTAAAGGTGTATGTAACCGCAGTGGTGGCCACGGGTTTATCGGCATTGGGCGTAAAAAGTTACTCAATATATTACAAGACCGCTGTGTGGAGTTGGGTGTGGAGTTAGTGTTCGAAACCCAAGTAACGGATGACCAAGCGATTGCTCGTGAGTACCAAGCTGATTTGCTTATCGCTTCTGATGGCATTAATAGTGCGGTACGTACGCGTTATGAAACCGTATTTAAACCCGATATTGACCAACGTCGTTGCCGTTTTGTTTGGCTAGGTACAAAGAAGATTTTTGACGCCTTTACCTTCTTATTCGCTAAAAATGAGCACGGATGGTTTCAAGTTCATGCCTATCAATTTCAAGAAGGGTTATCGACCTTTATTGTGGAGACGACGGAAGAAACCTGGCTTAAAGCTGGTATTGACCAAATGTCTCAAGAGGATGGCATCGCTTATTGTGAAAAACTATTTGCGTCGTGGCTTGATGGTGAAAAACTGATTGCTAACGCAGCGCATTTACGTGGTGCCGCAATTTGGATCCGCTTTCCTCGGGTCATTTGTGAAAATTGGGTGCATTGGACGCAGCCCACTCAAGGTAAAGACGTTCCTGTGGTCTTAATGGGTGACGCGGCACATACCGCCCATTTCTCTATTGGCTCTGGGACTAAATTAGCACTAGAAGATGCTATCGAGTTGTGTGAAAGCTTGAAAACTTCAGGGGGTGATTTACGTAAAGGGCTTGTGCATTACCAGAAGGTTCGCAGTGTCGAAGTTCTGAAAATTCAGAATGCGGCACGCAATTCGACAGAATGGTTTGAAAATGTCTGTCGTTATGAAAATTTAGCTCCAGAGCAATTTGCCTACTCTCTCTTAACGCGTTCACAGCGTATATCTCATGAAAATTTGCGCGTGCGTGATGCTGTATGGTTGGAAAACTATGAGCAGTGGTTTGCGGAACAAACAGGTGTGACTTCAAAGGCAAAAGTGCCCCCTATGCTGACACCTTATCATGTACGAGGTATCACTCTTAATAACCGCGTGGTCGCGTCACCAACATTGTTGTATTGCGCTAATCAGGGTATACCCGATGATTTTCATTTGGTACATCTGGGAAGCCGCGCATTAGGTGGTGTGGGTCTAGTGATGACTGAAATGACGGCTATAGCCCCCGATGCCTGTGTGACAAAAGGCTGTGTCGGTATTTGGAATGACGAGCAAGTTACTGCTTGGCAACGTGTGACTGATTTTATTCATCAAAAAACGGATGCCAAAATTGGCATTCAATTAGGCCATGCAGGGCGCCGTGGTTCAACTCAGCGAGGGTGGGAGAAAGAAAATCACCCAATAGATGCAGATAACTGGCCGTTAGTTTCTGCTTCAGCGTTGCCTTATTTACCGAATATCTCACAAACTCCGGTAGAGCTATCCGAGGCACAAATGACTACGGTGATTGACCAATTTGTTGCGGCAGCAAAACGAGCAGAAACGGCTGGTTTTGACTGGCTTGAACTGCAAGCAGGGCACGGTTATCTACTGTCGAGCTTTATTTCTCCATTAACTAATCAGCGTACAGATAACTACGGTGGAACGTTAGAAAATCGCTTACGTTTTCCGTTAGCCATCATTAGTGCTGTGCGTCAGGTGTGGTCAAAACCTTTGAGTGTACGTATTTCATCGACGGATTGGGTGGATGGCGGGACTACGGTTGATGACGCGGTGGAAATTGGCCGTGCAATGAAGCAAGCGGGCGCAGATATGATTGACTGCTCTTCAGGTGAAGTGTCACCGCAACAGCAACCGGTCTATGGTCGGATGTACCAAACACCAATGGCAGACCGTATTCGTAATGAAGCTGGAATACCGGTTATTGCCGTAGGTGCTATTACTGATGCTGACCAAGTCAACAGCATTATTGCCGCTGGGCGGGCGGATTTATGTGCTTTATCTCGGCCATTACTTTCTGACCCTGCATGGGTCTTACATGAATGTGCGCGTTATGGGTGGGAAACTCGTTGGCCGGCACCGTATGAATATGGGCGTCAGCAACTCGTTCAATCCTTGAAGTCGCGTTAAAGGCTTTGGCAAACAAAGAGGAAAATAGCATGAGTACACACTCCCATGACCAATACCGAGAAAATGTGGCAGGGCGTGCCGATGTGGCAGATACCCCTGAGCTAGTGGCGTATTACCAAGAACTAGATGCGTTGAAGACAGGTGCATTATGGACGGTCGCAAACAAGATTGAACCGTGGCAACCCAAATCAAGCTCAGTTCCTGTGTTGTGGCGCTACCGTGATTTACGCGAACATGTGTTGCGCTCAGTTGAACTGGTGACACCAGAAAAAGCGGGGCGTCGCGTAATCTATCTGAATAATCCCGGCCGCCAAGAAGTGGCTGCTGCAGTAGGTTGGCTGTACTCAGGTTTACAAGTCATGCATCCAGGAGAAGCCGCTTCGGCTCATGCCCACTCATCCTCAGCATTGCGTTTTATTATGGAAGGGCGTGGGGCATATACCATTGTCGAAGGGCAAAAAATGATGCTAGAAGCCAACGACTTTGTACTGACGCCGAATGGGACATGGCATGAACACGGCGTTGCGGAAGATGGTTTACCTTGTATCTGGCAAGATGGATTGGATATCCCGTTAGTCAATGCCATGGAAGCTGGGTTTTACAAAGTGCATCCTGACTTACATCAAGCACAAACACGACCTATCGATTACCCCGTTGGTATGTGGGGAGGAACCGCATTACGTCCTCACGATATCGGCTGGGATAAACCTTATTCACCATTATTTAAATACCAATGGGGGCCAACCTACGAGGCGTTGTGCCGTGCAGCGAAGGCAGCGGATGGCTCAGTATTTGATGATGTTTTGATGCACTACACTAACCCGCTCACAGGAGGACCTGTGATGCCAACCATTGGCGCGAGTATGCAATTACTGCGTCCGGGCTTTGTTGGTAAAGCTCATCGCCATACGGGAAGTTTTATTTATCAAGTAGCGAAAGGGCAAGGGTACTCCGTGATCAATGGGCAACGCTTTGATTGGCAAGAGCGTGATATTTTCTGTGTGCCATCGTGGATGTTCCATGAACATGTGAATACCTCACAAACCGAAGATGCTTGTTTGTTTTGCTTTAATGATTTACCCGTAATGCACTCTTTGGGGCTCTATTATGAAGAGGCTCTAGTAGAAAATGACGGTCACCAGAAAGTCGTTACCTAGGTGAGTATTATATTTTTTATTGATTAATATAAATAATTTTATTATTCCAATTTACGTGAAGAAGTGAGTGAGGCAATCACCTCATTCAAGGAGAAAGAAAATGCGCTTAATAACTTATCGTTCTGATGTGACCGCGGCAGCCCGTTTAGGAGCAGTTGTTAATCAACAAGTAGTGGATTTAGCCCTTCTGGCACAAGAGCAAGGGCTGTACTTGCCTGATAATATGTTGGACTTTATCGATTTAGGCCCACAAGGTGTGCGTGTTGGTACAGAACTTCTGAATACATATCAAGGGCAATTCCCAGCAGGGACTGCGTGGCCTGTACAAAATGTGAAAATTTTGGCGCCGATACCTCGCCCACGTAAAAATATTTTTGGTATTGGCTTAAACTATGTTGAACACGTGGCGGAATCCAGCCGTACATTAGACACCTCAAAAGATCTTCCAAAACAACCCGTTATCTTTTCTAAGCCCCCAACCACAGTGATTGGGCCGGGAGATGCCATTGAACATAACGCCAAAATTACCCAACAATTAGACTGGGAAGTGGAGTTGGCGGTGATTATTGGCACTCGTGCGAAAAGTGTCGTGGCAAAAAATGCTCTTAATTATGTGTTTGGCTACAGCTTGATGATTGATATGAGTGCGCGTGATTGCCGCCGTGCTGGGCAATGGATTTATTCTAAAGGGCAAGATACCTATGCACCATTTGGGCCATGCATTGTCACTGCTGATGAGATTCCAGATCCCCATACCTTAGATTTAAGCTTGAAGGTGAATGGTGTAACCAAACAATCCTCAAATACACGCCACATGCTATTTAATGTGAATACATTGATTGAAGATATT
Source organism: Providencia sp. PROV156 (assembly GCF_028480905.1). Classification (NCBI taxonomy): domain Bacteria; kingdom Pseudomonadati; phylum Pseudomonadota; class Gammaproteobacteria; order Enterobacterales; family Morganellaceae; genus Providencia; species Providencia sp. PROV156. The sequence goes on from NZ_JAMPPE010000010.1 coordinate 22,694, forward strand.
AGCCAAGGGATCACATTAGAACCAGGTGACATTATTGCAACAGGCACTCCTGAAGGGGTAGGGGCGGGAAGAACACCTCAAGAATGGGTCTGGCCGGGGGATGTGATTGAAGCATATGTTGAGAATATTGGTGAATTGCGCCATCCAGTTGTCGCCGTTTAAGGGGGAAGTATGCTTAATTTGCAGACGTTTAAAGCCGCTGCGGTACAAGCCGCTCCGGTGTTTCTCGATACCAATGCTACGGTAGATAAAGTTTGTCGTTTAATTGAAGAGGCGGCGGATAACGGAGCGAAATTGGTTGCATTTCCAGAGGTTTTTATTTCTGGTTACCCTTATTGGAGTTGGGTGATGAACCCGATAGATGGCAGTCCATGGTTTGAAAAACTGTGCAAATCTGCCATTGAAGTCCCAGGGCCTGAAATACAAAAAATTGCTCAAGCTGCCGCACGCCACCACATCAATGTTGTAATTGGTGTGAATGAGCGGAACCCTAATGGAATCGCTACGTTATATAATACATTAGTGACGATTTCTGATGAAGGAAGAATTCTGGGGCGCCATCGTAAATTAGTCCCAACATGGGCAGAAAAACTGACGTGGGCAAATGGAGATGCCTCTTCACTAAAAGTGCATCAAACCAGTATTGGGCCTCTTGGGGCATTGGCTTGTGGGGAAAACACCAATACATTGGCGCGTTTTGCTCTATTGGCGCAAGGCGAGTTAGTCCATATTGCGAGCTATATCGCCTTACCCGTTGCACCAAAAGACTATGACATGGCCGAAGCGATTCGTTTACGCGCATCTGCCCACTGTTTCGAAGGCAAAGTTTTTGCGATTGTTTCCTGTTCGACAGTGTCAGAAGAGATTATGGATGCAATGTCTGCAACTCACCCAGAAGCACGTGAGTTACTGGCTCGGCCAAATAGCGCTTTCTCAGGAATTATCGGGCCTGATGGACGAGTTGTAGACGAACCATTGGTTGACAAAGAAGGGATTGTTTACGGTGAAATTGATTTAAATCGCTGTATTCAACCACGACAAATGCATGATATTACAGGGCATTATAACCGTTTTGATATCTTTGATTTACAGGTGAACCGCCGGCCATTAACGGCAGCACGTTTTCATGGTAATGGGCAAGAAGATGAAGCTTTAAACGTATTTCCAGAATCAGGTGAGTCATTTGGGGAGAGGGAGATATGAGTTTAGCACGTACATATCGTATTGGGCAGATTGTCCCGTCATCAAATACCACGATGGAAACAGAAATTCCGGCTATATTACGGGCAAGAGAAGCTCTGTTTGCGGAGCGCTTTACCTTTCATTCAAGCCGTATGCGTATGCAAAAAGTTACCAAAGAGGAGCTGGCAAAAATGGACTCCGATAGTGACCGCTGCGCTATTGAATTGTCAGATGCTGCGGTTGATGTGCTGGGATATGCCTGTTTAGTTGCGATTATGAGCATGGGGAAAGGTTATCATCGCATTTCAGAAAAACGTTTGTTTCAACGTACGGTAGATAACGGCCATCCAGCACCTGTAGTGACTAGCGCTGGGGCATTAGTTGACGGCTTACATGTAATGGGCGCTAAAAAAGTGTCTATTTTAACGCCTTATATGAAGCCGTTGACGCAGTTAGTGATTGATTATATCGAAAGTGAAGGCATTGAAGTGGTAGATAGTATTTCATTGGAAATTCCAGATAATTTAGATGTGGGCCGGCAAAACCCATTAGCACCAGTGGAAATTACGAAAAAACTCAATACCCAAGTAGATGCAATTGTGGCTTCTGCATGTGTGCAAATGCCTTCGCTACCCTCAATACAATTAATTGAAGACCGAGTTGGTTTACCTGTACTGTCTTCTTCGGTGGCGACGACCTATATGATGTTAAAAAAGTTGGGTTTAGAAACTCGTGTTGATGGGTTTGGTTCATTGCTAAGTGGAAAGTTTTAGCTGAATTATCGCCGACTTCTGCTACTCTTGAGGGGTTGTAATCAAATGCAATAATTCAAGATGTTATCAAGGGGAGCGAATGGCAAACTCAAAGGTTTTTGTTGATAATTATTTGCCTGCCCTATTGGGGCAGGCTTGGATGTTGGTTTCATCTGAGTTTCATGCCATTGTTGAAGAAAAAGGTTTGTCAATATTAGAGTGGAGAGTGTTATCCACACTAGCAGGTAATGGCTCGATGGGGATTACAGAGCTCTCACAAAAAACAGTCAGTAAACAACCGACAATTACTCGCGTACTACAACGGCTAGAACAGCAAGGGCACGTGGTTCGCCACAGTAACCATAATGGTAGTGATAAGCGCATAACACTTGTCAGTGTGACATCAAGTGGAATGTCACTAGTTGATGGTTTACTTATTGCAGCTCAGCAACACGAAGAAGTTGTTTTAGCTCCCTTGGGGCTACGTAAAAGTAAGATTCTTAAGCAAGTGCTACAAGAATTAATTGAGCGGCATAGTATAGAAAACACCAATACTGCAGATAAAAGCACTTCCGATAAAAATAATGAAAAAAAGCTAAAAAGAAAAAAATCAGGTAGCCTAAATTTATCTAAAGAAACAACAAAATAGTCGATTAATGATGGTTTAGTTCTATTTTTGATGGCAATACATAACTTATTATTGATATTGCGTTTAAATATTTATTTATCAAATAGATAAATAAGTTTCTTATGGGGCATTTAAGTCAATGGTAATTTTTGCAACCTGATGATAGATAGGCTATTTCTTAATTTTATTATTTTTGTATCGATTGATTAATTGCCACTTTACATTGATTCATTTTATCTATTTACTTCATAACTGATAATTAATGATTAGCTAAACATGGAGCAATCAATGTCAGTAGTGACACTTGTACTCGTTTTTTTATTAGCCGTTGTTGTGAGCGTTTTTGTTTCACGACTGCTCAAAGATATTATTCCATTACCCCTGATCCAGATAGCACTAGGGGCTGGCTTGTCTTTATACGGTTTTACAGTTGAATTTGAACCTCATCTATTTCTATTTTTATTTATTCCTCCTTTATTATTCCTTGATGGATGGCGTATTCCTAAAGAAGCCTTATTTCAAGAAATTAAACCGATCATGTCGCTAGCCATAGGTTTAGTGGTTGTAACAGTGATTGGTATGGGCTTCTTTATACATTGGTTAATCCCAGCCATTTCTTTAGCTGTTGCCTTTGCGTTAGCGGCCATTTTATCGCCAACGGATCCCGTTTCCGTGTCTGCCATGACTGTCAATTCCCCATTGCCATCTCGAATGGCGCATATTTTGGAAGGGGAGTCATTGTTGAATGATGCAACGGGTCTGGTGTGCTTTAGTTTTGCAGTGGTCGCTGCGTTAACAGGTACATTTTCCCTTGCTTCAGCGGCTGGGCAATTTGTATTAGTGGCATTTGGCGGAATTTTAATTGGTTTGCTGGTGGCTTGGGCAATTGGCTGGTTAAACCAACTGCTCGTTAAGCGTACTGGGGAAGAACCTGCAATTCAAATTATGATCAGCTTACTGATGCCATTTACGGCTTATTTATTAGCTGAACATTTGCATGTTTCCGGTATTTTAGCGGCAGTAGTTGCTGGTATTGCGATGCACTATGAAAAAATTGCAGGTCGCATGCAAGCTGCTACACGTATGCAAAGTAAAGCGGTGTGGGATACGGTACAAACTGCGTTGAACGGGATGATTTTCATTTTGTTAGGCGAACAGTTACCGGGTATGTGGACAAATATGCCTGCTGTAGCAGAGGCCGCGGGTGCGAGCCATCCTTGGATGCTGTTTGTTTATGTGGCGATTATTACCGTGGCATTGGCAGTTTTACGGTTTAGCTGGGTGTGGATCTCGATGACTTTAACCGTCTTCCATAAACGCCGTCGCGGTAAAGAAGCAGATGTTATGCATATTCGTATGATGGCAGTAATGGCGACAGCGGGTGTGCGCGGAGCGATTACGTTAGCGGGTATTTTAACGTTACCTTTATTGATGCCAGATGGTTCATTATTCCCGAATCGTGACGTGGCTATTTTCTTAGCGATGGGGGTGATTTTATGCTCATTATTGATTGCCAGTATCGCACTGCCTATTTTAACGAAAGGGTTAGTACAAGACTTACCTTATGATAATGACGAAATTCGAGCGCGTTTAGCTTTAAATGAAGCCGCGATGGCACATTTACGTGAATTAATGAACCACCCATCGGATGATATGGATGAAATTGCTATGCGTACTGAAGTTGGGGCGCAACTATTAGAAATTTATGGCAGACGACTCGATAATTCGGATGAAACTGAGTCAGATGTCTATGATTTACATAAGATGATTAATATGGAACGCGAAATGTCTAAGTCGGCGTTAAAAGCGAAACGCGACGCGTTATATCAAATGCGTAAAAGTAAAAATATCAATGAAAGGGTGTATCACCGTTTACGTGATGAACTTGATTTAAAAGAAGAAACTCTGAATCACCATAAAAATGGTAAACATTAATTAGCGAAAACAAAAGACCTGAATTTATTCAGGTCTTTTGTTATTGTAATTCAACTGAATTTGACGGCTTGTATTGAGTTCTGATAGGTTGGTTACAATTCAATTTAGGAAATTTATATGTCACAGGTTGTAGCAAGCTTAAGCATTATTATTACCATCACATAGTGGTGGGAATAAGCTACATCCTAAACCCGCCAGATAAGGCGGGTTTTTTGTCCTTATCTGGTTAATTATTCAGTAAGGAACTATTTATGAATTTAACAGAAGCATCTCCATTATTAAAAAAACAACCTCGTTTGCATTTTCTTTGTGGGAAAATTGCCTCTGGGAAATCGACATTAGCGAAACAACTGGCTAACCTCCCTCGTACTATTTTGCTCTGTGAAGATGAATGGCTTGCCGCTCTTTATCCTAATGAAATTACTGAATTGGCTCACTATGTCGAAAAAAGTGCTTTAGTAAAACAGGTATTGGAAGGCCATATTAGGCAATTGATACAGGCTGGGAATAATATCGTGATGGATTTTCCCGCCAACACACCAATACAGCGTCAATGGTTAATGTCTTTGGCGCAATCATCTGATGTATCTTATGTATTTCATGTATTGCAGGTAAGTAATGATGAGTGTAAGGCAAGGCTTGCTGCTCGTAATTTAGCAGGGGAAAACCCATTTCAAACATCTGAAACGCAGTTTGATTTAATTACGGCACATTTTTCTTATCCAACAAGTAGCGAGCGGTTAATCTGTAAATTTTATCCATAAAGGTAACATACCTGAGTAATAAACTTATGGAGGAGACTTATTACTCAGATTTATGGTCACTTAGGTCGATACATTTTGAGGTTTTGCTGCTGTTCAATCCAATAGTAATCAGCTGGCCCCCCTGCACGCAATAGAGGTTTCTGGCTAGCACAATCATATAAGCCATTATTCAAGGCTGATTCATCAATATGCACCATGACGACTTCTCCCATCACCATCCAAGTATCCAATAGTTGCCCATCTGCCCGTTTAAGTTGCTGATATTGCGTGACAACACATTCCATTGAAACGGGTGTTTGAGCGATGCGAGGCGGTGAAACGAGTGTTGAAGGGAGGGTGGATAGCCCCGTTAATACAAATTCGCTTTCACCATGTGCGAGTGTGGCACTACTCATATTTACGTGTTCACCGAGTGAAAGCGTAGCAAGGTTATAAACAAACTCCCCTGTTTCGATGGCATTAGTTACTGAATCTTTTTTACCAACACTCGAAAAGGCCAATATAGGTGGTGAATAATTGAAAATATTGAAAAAACTATAAGGAGCTAGATTGGTTCTACCTTTACTATCACAGGTTGATATCCAACCAATAGGTCTAGGACCAATGAGTGATGGGATAGGATCATGGGGTAGCCCGTGACCCTGTTGTGGTTGGTAACTATAAAACTTTGCTATCATTTTGGAGTCCTTTTTAACGTTACTTTAACGGATATTTGAACAAGGTGTTAGGTATTTAAATAATAAATGCTATTAATGCATAAAGAATGCAGTAAGTGGATATTCTATTTTTAATTTTTCTTATATTAACGTTTGAGGATATAACTTAATATAATAATATTAAATTAAATAGTAATTGATGATTATCTTTATTTTATTTATGAGCTTTAGTATTGACTTTATTGCTTAACTCTATTTTTGTGTAAATCCAGTGGATTGATTTATTTTAATTAGAAGCTTTAATTTATTCTTTTAATTTCGTTATTTTCTGCATGTTAATATTTTTACATTTAATTAATCCGCCTTGCTATTATCTTGATTTATTTGTTTTTAATCTTTTGATTTTTAATATTTATTGTGTGTTCATCTAAGTTATATTACATGGGTTATATAATTTAATAGGAAATAGCTATCAAATTATATAAGTTCGATCGATACAAACGTATTTACAGAATTAATTAATAAAACTATATTTAAATTAAATTATTCTCTATTTTTATTAGATGTAAAAACAAACTGATTCTTAAGTTCTTAACGAGTCATTTAAAATTTCAAATGGGAGTTTTATTCATTGGAATTAGTATGATAAAAACAAATACGTTATTACGTCGGGATATTGGGTTATTTTTAAGACAAGCCAGAATTGATAAATCATTAACAGGGTACCAACTAGCTAAAATACTAAAAATAAGTCAACAACAGGTTTCTCGTTATGAGAGAGGGGAAACAGGTATTAATGTTGAAGTATTGAATACTCTTTTGGGCGTATTAGAAAGAAATTGGCTAGAATTTTTTTTCAAAGTCCTAGTGAATCATTCGAATGAAATTGCAGATATAAGAATACAAAATGAATTTTTTAATCTCATCGAAAGATCACTTTTCTACTATTATGGGGAATCAAAAAAAAGATAATTTTCAATTGGGTATGTGGTTGGAGTAAAAAATCACTCATATGGTGATACTTAGTTTTATGTCCTCTTTAATTGAATTAAATATCGAAATTAGATTTACGCTATTGAATATTTAATGGCGTATTTATTGTAGTTTAATTTTTTAATTGAAAGGAAAAATATATGCAATTTACCAAATTAAATATTGCACCCTATTTATCAAAATCATCTCGGTTATTTATTTTTACTGCATTAATAGCTGGTATTTTTTCAACAAATTCTGCTGCCGACAACACAGGTACAGTTGATTTCGAAGGTGTCGTTGTTAGTACTCCTTGTAATATAGCGCAATCCTCACTAAAGCAAGTTATTGATTTTGGACAATTATCTCGTCGAGCATTGGAAAATGGTCGCGTGGCTGAGGTGAAATTTAATATTGAATTTACTGGGTGTGATTTCACTGACTTTGATATTGATACAGCTGGAAAACCTATTGCTGTTAAATCAATGGAATTAGTGTTTACAGGGCAAAGCTATGCGGATGCAGCAAATACTTTACTTTCTACTTCTGCGGGTAATACCAACAATGTAGGAATTGGTATTGATGGATTTGAGTTTGGAAAAGCTAAAGATGTGCTTTCACGTATCATCAATAAAAAAGGAGATAACGTATTATCTTTCAAAGCGTTAGCAAAAGCTGTTGATACAACGAAAAGTGTATCGGAAGGTAAGTTCAGCGCAGTAACAAACTTTCGTATTACCTATCAATAACTAAATGGTTTAACCGCCAGAATTGACTGGTGGTTAAATATTGATTCGCTAGAGGGGGGGGCATGGTTAGTTATCAAAGGGTTATGAATATAATAGTCTTGTCGATAATGCTTATTTTTAGTATTCACTCATATGCAGACCCCAAAATTATTAAGCCCTACAACGTCAATGCAAGAACATTACTTAAAGGCAGTGTTATCGATGCGCCGTGTTCAATAACGTTGAAAAATCGCTATCAAACTATTGATTTTTCTTCTTTGGCTCTCGCTTTTTTGTCAAATAGCTTGCAAAGAGAAATGCATGATCAGCCTTTTATTATTGAGCTACAAGATTGTGGTAGTGCTTATTCAACCATTGACCTAAAAACATGGAAAATACGCTTTGTCGGCCAACGTGCGCAATATATTGATGCTTTTACGCTACAAGGTGCTTCCGAAGGGCTAGGCGTATCGGTATTAGACAATTCAAAAATACGATTACAGCCTAATAAGGTTTATTCATTATCTGACAATGTGTTGTATCAAGATAAATCAGGATACAGCCTTTTCCTTCGCTATTTCTTACGTTTGGAATTAACCGGACAGCCGATTCAAGCGGGCCGTTATTACGGGCTGATCCGCTTTTTCATCGATTACCAATAACACGCACGAAGAATATGTTTTTATGAGCTTCATTTTGAAGATGAACTCTTATTGCATTTAATCTGGTATAGCTAGGATGGTATAGAGCATGGTGTTCAAAACTAACGAAAAATTGAAGCTAGCTTGGCTCATTGCTTTTCTGTTACCGAGTTTTATAGGATGGAAAGCATTTGCAACTGAATTTAATACAGATGTTTTAGATGCAGATGATATGCAAAATATTGATATGAGCCAGTTTTCGGTAGCAGGGTATACGCTACCGGGGGATTATGTTTTTACTCTTTTTGTTAATGGGCAACGTTTAGGGGCACCCCGTAATATCTCTGTTTATGAAAATAAGCCAATTGCAGGTGAATCAACCCAAGCGACACAAACTATTTGTATTCCTCCTGATATCCTTGAGTTAATTGGGTTAAAGCGTTCTGCGATGGAGAAAGTGACACTTTCTCATAGTGGAAAATGCCTCGATTTTTCTGCGCTATCAGGCGTTCAAACAGCCATAGAGCTCAGCACCTTATCGCTGAAAATGACTATTCCGCAAATATGGATGGAATATCGCGACCCTTACTGGGTTCCTGCTAATTTATGGGAAGAAGGAATAGGTGGCGCATTTATTGATTACAATGCGAATATTTCTGCAACCAAGGAAACGAATAGTAATCGGCAAATCTATTTATCAAGTAATGGAATCACTGGGGTAAATTGGGGGGCTTGGCGCCTACGTGGTGATTACAGTACATCTTATCAGAAGCAACGGGGTGATTATCCTCAAGAAAAACATGACTTTGATTTTACTCGTCTTTATGCATTTACTTCATTGAAAGATAGTGCCTCAATCTTTACGTTGGGAGAAAATTATTTTTATTCGGATATCTTTGAATCTTGGCAATATACTGGTTTTTCTTTAGAAAGTGATGACCGCATGCTACCGCCTAAATTAGTGGGGTATGCACCTGAAATTATTGGTGTTGCAAATACTAATGCGATTGTAATTGTTCGCAGCCAAGAACGCATTATTTCTGAAACGGCAGTGCCTCCTGGACCATTTCGTATTCAAACACTTGATAGTGGGATCCGTGGTGTATTAGATGTGACTGTGCGTGAAGAAAATGGGGAGGAGAGCAAGTTTAGTCTTAGTACAGCTTCGTTACCTTATTTAACACGTCCCGGACGCGTTATTTATAAAGTCGCAATGGGAAAGACGCGTTATGACAATCGGCATTTGACAGGTGAGCCTGTTGTAAGTGGTGAATTATCATATGGTGTTTCAAATGCATGGTCATTATATGGAGGAACTCAACTTAATGGTTATTACCAAAGTGCAGCATTAGGGATCGGACGGGATCTTTTTTCAATAGGCGCGGTTTCTTTTGATATCACACAATCTTTTGCCGATTTTTCAGATAAAAGACGCCAAGGCCGCTCTTATCGCGTTAATTACGCAAAATCTTTCGATGAGCTACGTACAGATATTACCTTTGCAGGCTACCGTTTTGCCGACAAAGAATACCGAACACTAACGCAATTTATGGATGAAGAGAGAATAGGTTATGGTACTCAGGCAGCAAAAGAAAATTATCAATTATATTTAAATAAATATTTTGATGATTTTAATATTTCTCTTAATTATCAATATAGTACTTATTGGCAGCACGACTCACAAACGCAATACGGTTTATACATTAATGCGCCTTTAAATTTTCCTCTTCTGTCCCAGAATGCCGCAAATTTATCATTATCAGCAACTCGTACTGAACGAGACAATGGCAATGAAGATGATGCAATTAACCTATATCTCACGGTACCGTTATTCCGCGGGCATAGCATCACATTTTCTGAACTCTACTCACGGTCAGCGGGTAATAATCAATTTAATCATCAGGTTGGCTATAGTGGTTATGGGGAACAAGATAATTACAATATCAATGTTGGTTATAACCACGGCCAACATATTGATAATCAAGTGAGTTTGAGTGGCTTTTATTCACGAGATATCTCTCAAGCAAGTACATCTATAAATGCGAGCTATGTGCCTGATCAATACCACAGCATTGGCGGGTCAATCAATGGCGGGCTTACATTAACCTCGAAAGGGGCAGCATTGCACCGATCAGCGCACGGTGATACACGACTTATGGTTGAAACCCCCGACGTGAGCGGTATTCCTCTCGATAATGGGGTGATTAAAACCAATGCATTTGGGTTGGCTGTTATTCCCAATGTGAATAATTATCGAAAATCAACAGCTTCAATTAATACCAGCCAGTTACCCGATGATATAGAAAGCCTCGATCCCTCGACAGATATTACGTTAACCAAAGGTGCCATAGGCTATCGCAGCTTATCGGTGATGAAGGGGCATAAATTATTTGTTGTTTTTGCTTTGTCAGATGGAAAGCACCCACCTTTTGGCGCCAGTGTACGTAATAAAAATAACCAAGAAGTAGGGCTAGTGGGTGAAGGCGGTGTGACGTGGCTAGTGGGGGTATCACCTCAAGAAAAGTTGTCGTTGTATTGGAATAACCAGCCACAGTGCGAGTTATCTCTACCTGAAAAATTAAATGAGCTTACGGATTTGTTGTTGCTGCCATGCTCTTCAGTCAAAGCGGTTCGTTCAGTTTATTCATCATCAAGTAAATGATTGTGAGGCTAATTATGTGGAAGTTAGATATTTGTTATCAATGGATTGTGAGAGTACTGCTTGTCATACCTATATTATCATTTAATACCTACGCAGCAGTGACCCTGGATCGAACTCGGATTATTTTTCCTGGGGATGTGAAATCGATTAATATCAAGATAACTAATGATAACCCAGAAGAGGCGTATCTCGCACAAAGTTGGATTGAAGACCAACAAGGTAAGAAGCTAACAAAAGGAGCGTTATTGGCTACGCCGCCACTACAACGCGTAGAGCCGAATAGCCAAAGCTTAGTTCGCTTGAGTCTGACGCCTTTATTTAGTCAGTTACCGCAAGATAGGGAATCCGTATTTTATTTTAATTTGCGAGAAGTCCCGCCTAAATCTCATGATGCGAATACCTTACAAATTGCTTTGCAATCGCGAGTGAAGCTTTTTTATCGACCTCCGTCCATTTTAGCCAAGTCAGAAACAAACTGGGCACATAAGGTCACATTAATGAAAACGAATAAAGGGTATCAGCTCAATAATTCAACGCCTTTCAATTTGACGGTTATTGGCTTGGGTAATAACCAAAAACAGTCGGAACAAAGCCAATTTGAAGTGGTGATGGTGCCGCCTAAATCGACTCAAGAGTTTATTTCCCAGCCACTAACAAGACCTCATTTAACCTATATCAACGATTATGGCGGAAAACCGACTTTGGCTTTTCATTGCCAACAAGACGTTTGCACAGTGGTGGATGAATATTAGTTAGCTGAGGGGGATATACGCCTAGCATCAATAATAGAAGGGGTAATGCATTGATAAAGCATATGCTTATTGGTCTATTTTTCATCAGTAGCATGATAGGAGTGATGGCTTCAGCGAACGGACTTTTAAATCATACTGCGGTGAATGAATCACATTATGAAGATTTAAATAGTGGATGGTTAGAAGTGAGCGCTCGATTATTCAATTCGCCTTGCCACTTAAAAATATCAACCTCAGCGGTGATGTTGACTCAATGTGGCGCAGGAGGTGCATTTTCTGCGGATAAAACGCAAACAACGCCCGCACAAATACGCTTCTATGATGTGCAGAATGGAAATGTTACGGCCATGGAGAAAATGAATTTATTAAACGGTAATAATTTTATTCACCCACCTGTTTCAATGCATAAATCGAATTTATTACGGTTGGAGGTGGTTTATGAGTAAGGCCATTTTACTTTTAAGTCTTGTGGTTCCTATTTTTGGTTGGAGTAAGGAAAGCCTAGATGTGGAATTTAGTGGTATTTTAGTCAATAAAACCTGTCAGTTAGCGGCTGATTCCATCAATAAGCGGGTAAAAATTGAAAATATACGTTTGAAGTCGATTAATGACAACATTCCTAGTGATATTACACCATTTTTTATCACGATTGAAAAATGCAGCCAAGCCGACCTTAATAAGATGATTAAGATTATCTGGAAAAGCCCAAAACAAGTCACTGTAGAGGGAGGGAATTACCTTGGAACGGATGGAAGTAGTGGTGTACTGCTTGGTGTAGTTGATAAGCAAGGCGCACTTGTTACTTGGGATAAATCGATTGAGGTAACACCTGTTACGGTTACGGATGGGAGTCAACAATTGGAATTTGGTGTATTTGTGCGTAAAAATCCGTTGAATGAAGCAAAAAAAGGGGTTTTCTCAAGCTCAGCGACTTTTTCATTGGAGTATGAGTAATGAATACGATCAATTGGTTATCTAAATTTGTTTTGTGTTTTTTATTCCTCCCATTTATGTCTAAGTCGGATGTTTTAATCGATGTGAGCGCGACGTTAGTCGACCCAGCCTGCCACCTGCGTAGCGAAGATAACAGTACACCGTTAAAAATCAATTTTGGGGTGATTAATCTACCGCATAACTCTGATGATATTTCCCAATCCCATACATTTCCATTGTATTTAACTGGCTGTAATTGGAATAAATCACTCGGTATTATGATTAACCCCAAAAATAGTAACACTATGGTTTATCAAGGAAAAAGTATTTTATCCACTAGTACTGATGGCCTTGGCATTAATATCAATAATATAACTGGTGGTGTGGCTCATCCACTTGAAGTTAATCAAATTCAACAAATATTTCCAGAACAAATAGATGCCACTTTACAGCGAATTATTTTACAAGCTGAGCTCGTCAATACCCTACCAGCGAGCCAACTCCGTGCTGGAAAATTTAGTGCTATTGCCATGATTTCGGTCACTTACTATTAAGGCGGTAATATCGGTTATGTCTAATTTTCAAATCCTGTTTCAGGCGGTTTCTAGCTCTATAGTGAAAATACCATTTCCCTTATTTTTGAAGAGAGAGTTCTTTAAACACCCATATAGCCTATCAATGTATTTTCTGGTGGTCATTCTTAGTTTGTATGGAATGAATGCTCATGCGGACTATGCATCTCGAATACAAAATTCCAATTCAGGTTATTCAATTCGGATCGATAGTAATAGTGTTATTGAACCCGTTGCACGAGTTGGTTCTGATGGCAAAAATTATTATCGTGTAGGAAACCCTATTGTTATTGATGGTAATAGTGCTCAAGTGAGTGTGTCTGGCTTGGTTGATTGTGTTGGGAGACGATGGGGGAGCAGCAATACAAGAATTCATTCATCACAGGCATTTCATCGTTTGTTTATGTATGTGGCTTCTGCGGGAGTCACGATTGATGGAAAAACAGCCTACCGGATCAATAACAATTTAGTGATGACGGTGGAAACTCCGATAATGAATTGGATAAATATTGATGCAGGAATGTGCTCATATGCTTATGTGGGGCTTGTTAGGGCTGCCCAAGAGTTTACCAGTCAATTTCCAGTTACTATTACATTTTTTATTAATGAGCAAATTATTGATGGAAAACTGGTTATTCCTGCAATGGATTTAGCGGGCTATGTTCGCGCTTTTACTGAGCCTAAAGCAGTGCCACCCTTTGATAGCTGGCCTTTATCTGACTCAACAGTGCCAATGCGTCTTGCCGCTTCTCAGTTAAATGTGAAAGCAATGTGCTCCACGCAAACGAGCTCTGGGCAGGCTAGCACAGTCAATTTGCGACACGGTCAATTAAGTAGTATTCATTACGATAGCTTGGTGACGGAAAGTATCAGATACACGTGCAAATTTGCTGCCTTAACGAAGGTAAGGTTACGGTTAGACTATGTGACAGATGGCGACCCACAAAAGCGCTTGCCAATGAAAGATGCTTCAAATAGAACGATTTACAGTAAGTTAGACATTGTGGATGAACAAACCGGCGCGACAGGTACAGATATTCGTGTGGGAATTCATTCAAATCGCACTATTTATATTCGTAGTCGTATTCAAGGAAATAATGCAGACGCAGGAAGTTATCAAGGGTCTGCATGGTTAATTGCCACATTTGACTAAATTGAATTTTTGAATGGTTAGGTGTTATCCACTAATTCTCTGAATAAAACTGGATGGACTTTGCCCTAACCATTTTTTAAACATGGTCGAAAAAGACCCAACGCTGCTGTAGCCTAAATCAAATGCGACCTCAGTAATGGATTTACCTGCAGAAATATGGGTAATCGCACTTAATAAGCAAGCTTGCTGCCGCCAGGCAGAGAAAGATAACCCCGTTTGAGCACCAAAAAAACGGCTAAATGAGCGCTCACTTTTATGTAGTTTTGCCGCCCACTCCTGTGGTAATGAGGTGATTTGTGGCGCTTTTAGGAATTCCCGACACAACTGGGCTAAATGTTCATCTCGTGGGATGGGGGCGTAGAAAGGCAGGGGCTCTGCTTGTGCAATTTCATACAAAATCAATTGGTACATCACACCATCACGACCATTTAAATCATATTCAATTGGGGTATCAACTGCTTCAAGCAATAGCTGACGAAGTAAGGGGGAAACCCTGAGTACTTCGCATTTGTTTCCCCTACGTGGAGCGGCTTTGGGCTCAATGTATAAGCTACGCGTACTGACATTCAACATGCGCGTTTCATGAGGTGTATTACAGGGGATCCAAACACCACTATCAGGCGGTATGACCCACTCGCCATCTGCGGTACTCACTTCAATCAAGCCTGTCGCACCATATAGAAACTGGGCACGGCGGTGAACGTGAGAATCAAGCAGCACGTTTGGTAAATAGTCTGTTCCGATAGCTAAAACATCACGCGGAGTTGCATCGACAGTTTTCAGAGGAATATTTCGCATAGGAATTTTTCTTGGCTGAGATTCAAAAGTTATCATATATTTTCTGAATATAGGCAATTTTTATTGATATAACCACATGTTTTTCATGGTTGGCTGGAATTCCAATGTGTTTGGCGGTTTTTCGAAAGTTGGTAAACAGGGAAATGTTTACCCTATCGCGGCAACCTAATGTATGCCAGAGGTAGAGTTATCATGGAAAATTATTACGATCAGGCGGATAGTGAGAGTCTGATTGAACCCCTAACCCGTCGTCGGTTTATTCAAGGCAGCTCTGCACTCATGGCTGTCCCATTTATTGCGACAAACACTGTTGCATCAACACCAGAAAACCCGAATATCATCCCAACCACAACGCTGCAAAATGAAGGTGAGCGAGTGGTCTCCACCTGCAGTAGTTTTGACTGTGGTGGCAAATGTGATATTCGAGCACACGTTAAAGAAGGTGTGGTGACACGAATTAGCACCCGTCCAGATGCCGATTTAGACGAAGAGATGCCCATCATGCGTGCTTGCGTGCGTGGCCGCAGTTACCGGAAGTTCGTTTATCACCCAAATCGCCTGAAATACCCAATGAAAAGAGTGGGCAAACGTGGAGAAGGGCGCTTTGAGCGAATTAGCTGGGAAGAAGCGACAACCTTGATTGCTGACAACATGCAGCGTATCAACGCCCAATATGGCCCTGCATCGCGCTTTGTTAGCCTCAGTACTGGGGTAACAGGGGGAATTTTCTCCGGTGCCAATATGTTGCGTCGGTTGTTTAATATCACGGGTGGTTTTCTGGAAAATTACCATTCAGTGAGCAACGGCAATACCATGGCGGTTACGCCTTATACCTATGGCACGTCAGCAAGTGGTAGCACGCTAGACACATTAGAAAATACGCCATTGGTGATCTTGTGGGGACATAACCCGAACGAAACCATTTTTGGTCACACGAATCATTATTTCCAAAAAATGAAAAAAAATGGCACTAAATTTATTGTTGTCGACCCACGTTACTCGGATACCGCGTCGTCATTAGCGGATCAGTGGATCCCCATTTTGCCGACAACAGATAATGCGATGATGGATGCCATGATGTATGTGATCATCAGCGAAGGCCTGCATGATCAATCTTTTATCGACAAATTCACTATTGGTTTTGATGAGCACCAGATGCCCGAAGGCATCCCTGAAAATGAGTCATTAGTGGCTTATTTAATGGGGAAAAAAGATGGTGTGGTGAAAACCCCAGAATGGGCAGAACCTATCACCAAAGTCCCCGCTGATACCATTCGTCAACTGGCTCGCGAATATGCCAATACAAAACCGGCGGCCTTAATGCAAGGTTGGGGGCCTCAACGTCACATCTGTGGTGAACGCTCCGCCAGAGGGGCCACGCTATTAGCCACAATTACCGGAAATGTAGGCGTAAAAGGGGGCTGGGCTGCGGGCTATGGAATGGCAGTGACCCCTGATTTACGTAAAACGTTAGCGGGCCCTAGCCTATTTGAAAACCCCGTTAAAGCGAAAATCAATATCACCAATTGGGTGCAAGCTTGTGAAAACAAAGACCTTGTGACGCCAAATAATGGTTTAAAAAATGCGGAAAAACTCGATACGGAAATCAAAATGATTTTTTCGTTGGCGGGTAACTATATGACTAACCAGAACCCCGATATTTTGCATGCTGCTAAAGTTCTGGAAGATGAAAGTAAAGTTGAGTTTATCGTTTACAGTGACTTATACATGACACCCAGCGCCAAGTATGCCGATATTTTATTGCCTGAAACCAGCTTTTTAGAGCGCTGGAATGTGGGGGGAACATGGGGAACTGGCAACTATATTATTTTATCGGAAAAAGTCGTTGAGCCTGAATTTGAGCGGCGTAGTGACTATGAGTGGTTGCGAGAGGTCGCTGAAAAACTCGGCGTTGGCGAGAAATTCAGTGAAGGTCGTACAGAAAAACAGTGGATCGAGCATTTAGTCAATGATGCCCATCAGAAACGCCCAGAAGATGGCATTCCAACTTTTGATGAGCTGCTGGTTAAACGCCGTCATTTGTTAAAGCACAAACCCCATGTTGGGCATGTCGCTTTTGAGAAAAATATTAATGATATCGATAATAACCCGTTTGAAACGCCATCAGGAAAAATTGAGATTTTCTCTCAGCGTCTTTATGAACGTAATGATGTGGATATCCCAGCGTTATCCCATTATGTGCCTGCCATTGAAGGGCCTGAAGATGAACTTGTTTCCCGATATCCATTGCAGTTGATTACTTGGAAAGGCCGTAACCGTGCCAATTCAACGCAATTTGCTAACCCGTGGCTACAAGAGGTACAGCGCCAAGAGTTGTGGATCAACCCCATTGATGCCAAAAAACGAAATATTACGGATGGAGAGCGCGTCAAAGTGAATAACGACCGCGGTATCACCATGGTGCCCGTCAAAATCACCCAGCGGATTATGCCCGGAGTGGTGGCTTTACAAGCAGGAGCATGGTGGCAACCTGATGAAAATGGCGTTGACCAAGGTGGCTGCGCTAACGTTTTAACATCGGCCCGTAGCACGGCGATGGCACATGGAAATGCCCATCAAACCTTATTGGTGGAGGTAAGCAAAGCATGAGTAAATTTCACGTTTATCCCGCTGTAAGCAGCAAACAGCTTGGTTTTTATATTGATTCTGCACGTTGCTCAGGTTGTAAAGCCTGCCAAGTGGCGTGCAAAGATAAAAATAATCTCGATGTCGGGCGCAAATATCGTCGCGTATACGAAGTCGCTGGCGGTGAGTTTATTGAAAATGGCACGGGAGGACTGGTGAATAACGTCTTTGCTTATACGTTATCCATTTCCTGCAACCACTGCGCCGACCCAATGTGTGTGAAAAACTGCCCGACAACGGCGATGCACAAGCGTGAAGGGGATGGCATCGTGATGGTCAATACAGACAAATGCGTGGGTTGTGGAACTTGCGCTTGGTCTTGCCCATATGGCGCACCGCAAATGAACCCTGAAACCAAGCAAATGTCGAAATGTGATTTTTGCATCGACCTGCAACTCAAAGGGGAGCAACCCGTCTGCGTCGCTACGTGCCCATTAGGGGCCATTCAGTTCGGCCCAATAGATGAACTCAGACAACGTTATGGCGAGCTGGCGGATGTCCGTGGGTTGCCAGACTCATCGATTACCCATCCCAATTTAGTGATCCACCCACATCTTGGGGCTGGTCGCACTCAAAACTCACAAGGAGAAGCCAAATGAATGAATGGCCATTATTGTTATTCACATTTTTAATGCAAACATCCATTGGGTTGAGTGTGATGTTAGCGCTTTTTGCGAAAAAATTATCAGCGGCTTTACCTCACAAAACGAATACACAATTTTTGCAGCAATACGTGTTTGTTACCTGTGTATTTGCGGGGGTAGGTTTATTGTCTTCAATCACCCACTTAGGGGTTCCTTTGAATGCGCCTAATTCTTTGTTGAATATCTTTTCATCGTGGTTAAGCCGTGAAGTGGTTTTCACTGCAACCTATTTTACTTTTCTTGGGCTGACTTTTTTGTGGCTATGGTTCAAAAAGGAATTGTCGTTTCTGCTGCTTGGTTTGGCTATCATTGCTGGGTTATGTGATGTGTATGCCATGGCTTCAATTTATCGTTATACATCAATGTTAACGTGGATGAATGATAATACTTATTTGATGTTCTACGGCACGATGTTAACTGCGGGAGCTGCTGGGTATTATTTATTAATCAATTTGTTATTGCGTTTTCATGCAGGATCGCCAGCGGCTCAAGTCTCAACGCGTGGGTTATGGGTGCTATGGGCGGTTATTGGCATTAGCTTATTAGCCCGTTTAGCTTATCAACCTGCCTATGAAAGTTACTTAGTTAGCACGAGTTATCATAATGAATCGATTACATTTCCTATCGACTCTATTCATGCCTACCAAAGGATTTGGTCGCTGCGTATCACTAGCTGGGTAGTTGGAATACTGGCGGTGATTTTATTGGGATATGGATTATTTCGTCATATGCGACAAACCGCGAGTGGGGTTATGACTTCGAGCAGCAAAGGGTACTTAGTGGTGGGTTGTGCGGTTGCCATAATTGCTGAATTTATGCTGCGTTACTGTTTCTATACTATTCATCTGTAAATAAATAACAGTTTATCGCTTAGGAAATTACCTTTTTTATGATCCATTTTTCACATTATGCAGCAGCGTTTAATATCTTAGGCACTTGCTATTTATTTTCTCCAAATGATGATGCAAGCCATTATGCGATAAGTTTCTTCAAGCTAAATGACTTTGCATCTCAGTGGCCTTGTAAAATCAGTACTCAGCTTAGCGAACGCATCTCGGCATCGCTAAGCATCGAAATAGCGACGCTGCATACTCAGTGGACAAATTTATTTATTGGGCCTGAAGCATTACCTGCTCCGCCATGGGGCTCGGTATACCTCGACCCTGAAGGCGTATTACAGGGCTCTTCGACACTGGCGCTGAGCGAGTTTTTACAACGAGAGCGTTTAAAAATTCAGACGCGTTATCCAGAGCCTTCTGACCATGTTGGTTTAATGTTATTTCAAGCGGCAGTTTTGGCTTCACAAGTCAGGGAGGCAGCATTAAAAGAATTGCTAAATGACCATTTGGGGAGTTGGTTACCCCAGTTTTCTCAGCAATTAAATCGAACAACATGTAGCCCGTTTTATAACGCATTAACGGAATTAGCGCTGGTTACTGTAAGGTCATGTATATAATATTGTTCAGTATATTTGACCTTTTAATGGTTAATTAAACGTAATATTTGAATGGGTGAAAAGTTAACAAAATTTAATTAAATGAAAATTGATTTAGTTATAAGAAATGCAAATTAAAATGATTCTTACTTTACCTTTCTAAGTCATAATGCATTTTTAAGTCATACTACTTAATGATGTTTTTGGATATCCATAGGGGGTATAAAGTGGTCAATTTATTAAATCGTTTGTTGTCCCATGAAGATGCTGGCAGGTTGTTATTGCGTCTTTCCGTCGGTGGGCTCATGTTATTTCATGGTATGAGTAAATTAATGACAGGGGCGAGTGGTATTAAAGCGCTGCTAGCTTCTTATGGCTTACCTGAATTTATCGCTTATGGAACAATTTTAGGTGAAGTTGTTGCGCCTATTTTCATTATTTTAGGGATTTTAACTCGCCCATCTGCATTATTAGTTGCCTTCACTATGGTGATTGCATGGCTGATGATTGGGCTAGATAAAACATTCGTGCTTGATAAAACAGGCGCATGGGCGATTGAAAGTATTGTGTATTTCTTCTTGAGCGGTATTGCATTGGCATTTTTAGGTGCGGGTAAATATTCCATTATCAAAAACCCGAACTGGCGATAAATCCGTTTTTCTTTCGTGTTTGACATTGCCTTTGAAAAAAGACCATCAAAAATGTTCTGATGGTCTTTTTTTAATCATGATAGTCAATTAGTTGCTAGCACAATTGTACGCAAGAACTCGTCTAATAATCGGCTGTCACGGCAAGCGGGCTCAGGAAATTGCATACGTTCTGCATTGGCTATGACTTCCAGAACGAGCTTATCAATAGCTGGGCGCCTCGCACCATAATCACTTTCAACCGCTTGGTGCTTAATAACCAGCAATTCATCTATCTCTGCAAGTACCTTGTTATCGGTAACTGTGGCCGCGACTAATTCAGGAAATGCCATTGGTGGCATACTCTTGCTTACTTCTATCCAACGCAGGGCTAATATCGCACGCAGCAGATAAAGATATTTTTTCAGTTTAACGCGCTCACCTTTAAAGTCAGTATGTAAATTACGCTTACTTATTGATAAATAGTGATAGCGTGATTTTAATGGTGAATAAAATTGCGCAGCCAGTTGCTCCAGTTGAGTAAAAAATGCCTCATCCTTAAAATAAACAATGGGTGAATGCAACCACTCTATTAATGCAGGGTTAGAGTTACGCATTAATTTCAATGCTTTAGATAGCTCCCAACCTGATACATCCAGCTCATCATCAATTGGCTTTTCTATCACATCGCGTTTTTTATCTAGCGTTAGGTACCAAGCAAGTTTGTGAACATAGATAAATCGGACATCATAGTCGCTGTCGCGGGAGGCAAAGCCCCAACCGCGACTTCCGGACTCACACGCAAACAGTATTTTAACGTGATGAGTTTCTTCTATTTCTTTGAGTGTATTTCCTATCCGTTCTTTCATCAGCACGGATACACTTTCATGGCCAGTTTCCATGCTTTCTCCTGTTACTTTTTATATTTACCCTTTCACACACACCACTTGGCGTAGGGTATGAACAATTTCAACCAGTGATGATTGAGCCGCCATAACTGCGTCGATGTCTTTGTATGCCATCGGTATTTCGTCAATCACATCACTGTCTTTTCGGCACTCAACATGGGCGGTCGCCATTTTTTGGTCGCTTACAGAGAAACGTTTTTTCGCCTCTGTCCGGCTCATTACGCGTCCTGCACCGTGGCTACATGAGCAAAAACTTTCTTTGTCACCTAAACCGCGCACGATAAAACTTTTTGCTCCCATAGACCCTGGAATGATCCCCATTTGGCCCTTTCGAGCCGACACGGCACCTTTTCGGGTTACCAGTACCTCTTCACCAAAGTGCTGTTCTTTTTGCACATAGTTATGATGGCAATTTACGGCTTCTTGCTCTGTGATAAACGGTTTTGGAATTTCGCGTGATAGTGCTTCCAGAACGCGGTGCATCATCACTTCACGGTTATGGCGAGCAAAGTCCTGCGCCCAACCTACCGCTTCCATATAGTCATTAAAATGCACGCTTCCTTCTTCGAAATACGCGAGGTCTCTATCCGGCAAATTGGCGATATGCTGTTGCATATCTTTTTGCGCTAATGTGATAAACAGATTACCAATCGCGTTTCCTACACCACGTGACCCGCTATGTAGCATTATCCACACACGGTCTTGTTCATCCAAACACAGTTCAATAAAGTGGTTTCCCGTTCCCAATGTTCCTAAGTGGTTGTAATGATTGGTTCCACGCAGTTTTGGGTACTTATCACAGATACGTTTGAACTCTTCATCCAAGTGTGCCCAGTGGGTATCGACAATATCAGGGGTACGATGCCAAGCCCCTTTATCACGTCCATGTCGATGTGTAGTTCGACCGTGCGGAACCGCCGACTCAATAGCAAAACGGATGTTTTGCAAGCTATCCGGCAAATCCGATGCCGTTAAGGACGTTCGCACGGCAATCATTCCACAACCAATATCCACGCCGACTGCCGCAGGAATAATGGCCCCTTTGGTTGGTATCACACTTCCAATCGTCGAACCTTTCCCAACGTGTACATCAGGCATTACCGCAAGGTGCTTAAAAATAAACGGCATTTTAGCGGTGTTTTGTAGTTGTGTTACCGCTTTCGGGTCTACAGGCACGCCGTTGGTCCACATTTTTACAGGCACGCCATTTTCTTGAATTAATTGATTAAATTTATTGTTATTCATTGTTATTCCTTAATTTTTACCAATCCGTTTAATACTTGATCTAATCCACCGTAAACGGAAATTTGGTCGATTCGATGTGCGATACTTTCTAAGGTCTCAAGTTCTTTTAAACGCAATGCAACCGGGTTGTTTTCCATTACTTTTGCGGTATTTAACAGTGAACGAGTCGCGGCAGTTTCTTCGCGGCGGCGGATCACGTTAGCTTGTGCCGATTTTTCGGCTTCAACGACTTGGGATAAAATAGTGCGCATATCTCCCGGCAAAATGATGTCTTTTACACCGATACTGTCAATTTCTAGGCCAAATTCAACCACGCATTGCGCGACTTGAGCTAACATCAGCTCATCGACTAATTGTTTGTTTTCTAATAGTTCATCTAAGGTTCGAGTCCCCACGATTTCTCGTATTGAAAACTGCAATTCACGATATAAATGCTCTACAGGCTGACTCAATTTTGAGAACGCCAGTAAAATATCGTGATAGCGCCAGTTAGCGCACAGGTTGATGCGTAATGTGACTTTGTCTTTGGTTAAAATCTCTTGTCCGCTAATTTCTAATGATTGTAAACGGGTGTCTATTATCTCAACTTCCGGTTTGTGGTTGATTTTCCAATAACCGTAAGTTCCCGGTTGTAATAAATCTTGTATCTCACCATCAATTTTTAACATACCGACATGCCATGCAGGTACTTGGCTAATCAAGGCCAACTCATTGCCTTTAATGCGTTTTTTACCCATCAGACGTGCAACGAATGCAGAGTCAATAACGCTATTTTCTAGCGACTGCGGCTCCACTTTTAAATTATTGCCATTTTTCCAATACAACCGACGGGTCGCTGGTGGCAATATTTCTGTCAAACTATTGTGCAAGTAAATAAAACCAATCTCGTCATCAGTCAAAGCGATGTCAATACAGTGGTCATCAACCCAATCAGGGTGAAATTGGCGTAAGTGGTCTGCTAGTTTTTCATCAATAGGTTCGTTATCAAGTGTGAACAATGACACAGTCAATCGATTGAACCAATCATTTAAACGGTGCTCACCCGCAGTCAGTAATTGTTTAAAATCCCCATTTTTAGCGGTCAATGCGATTTGTCCTTGAGCGATATTTATTTTTTTCATTATTTTTCCTTTTTCAATATTTATCCGGCACTGAAGAAAAAAGCGAAGTGGTGAGGGGAAAAGTAGAGTGCCAAAATTGGCTGTCTAAATTTCTGCTCATCACTCGGCAAAGCTCTCGAGTGGCGGTTTTAAGCTTAACTTCTGCTTAGTTTTATACAGTTGGATTTGTATTTTTTTCAGGAGTCGAACCTGATAGCTAGGCTATTACCAAGGTATCTTCCTGACGGCGGCATACAGACCATGTAGTGGCTAAGCCACCATGTCTGCACCGGTTGAACTTGCAGTTCATACAATTTCCGGCAGTGGATGAATATAGTATTGCCAGAAGCGTGCCAACTTTTTTAAAAATGAAATAAATATTTCTACTACATTGAAAAATAAGTAAAAAATAATATTAAGAGAAAAGTGGGTAACATTGGCGTGGTAAATGGATTATGCTATTTATTATCTTTTTATATCGTAACTTATAAATTTATATAAATACTATGAGCAAGAAACGTAAGGTTGTGATTGGTGTATTGGGCACAGTACTCGATAGAAGAGGCAAAAAAGCCAATCGCTGGACAAAATGGCGGCCAACGGTTGGTCTTTGCCAACAGCCTGATTTGGATATTGGTCGTTTTGAATTACTGCATCAGGTGAATGACTATGGCATGGCGCACCGGGTGAAAGAGGATATTGAACAAGCTTCTCCCAATACGGAAGTGGTACTGCATGAGGTGGATATTGCTGACCCGTGGGATTTTGAAGAGGTTTATACCTCATTACTGGATTTTTCTTCGCATTATCAATTTGATACTGATAATGAAGAGTATCTTGTACATATCACTACGGGTACCCATGTGGTGCAAATCTGTTGGTTTTTATTAACGGAAGCTCATTATTTACCAGCCAAATTAATTCAAACTTCACCGAGCCAAAAAGGGCGAGAAAAAGACCCTATCGGCATTCATACCGTGATTGACCTTGATTTAAGCCGTTATACCCATATCACCAGCCGTTTCCAAACAGAGCAGCAACAGCAGGTTTCGTTTTTAAAATCGGGTATTGCCACCCGCAACGCGGCATTTAATACCATGATTGAGCAAATCGAACGTGTCGCACTGCGTTCTAAAGCCCCGATTTTACTCAATGGGCCAACGGGGGCGGGGAAGTCTTTCTTAGCTCGGCGAATTTATCAACTGCGTGAAAGTCGCCACCAAGTTAAAGGGCGCTTTGTGGAAGTAAACTGCGCTACCTTGCGTGGTGATAACGCTATGTCAACGCTGTTTGGTCATGTAAAAGGGGCATTCACAGGGGCAATCAACCCAAGGCGTGGATTACTGAAAGAAGCGGATGGCGGTATTTTATTTCTCGATGAAATTGCGGAACTTGGGCTAGATGAACAAGCAATGCTATTGAAAGCCATCGAAGAAAAAAGCTTTTTCCCTTATGGTTCAGATGAAGAAATTCACAGTGATTTTCAATTAATTGCAGGGACTCACCGTAATTTGGCGCAGCAAGTGGAGGAGGGCAAATTTCGTGAAGACCTATTTGCCCGTATCAATATGTGGACGTTTGCGTTACCGGGCTTGCGTGACCGCCGTGAAGACATCGAACCGAATATTGATTATGAATTAGCCAAATTTTGCCAAGAGCAACAAAGCCAAATTCGTTTTGATAGCGAAGCTCGCAATGTGTATGTGAAGTTTGCCTGTTCCTCTCAGGCCCTGTGGCGTGGCAATTTTCGTGAGTTGGGTGCATCCATTAGCCGGATGGCAACGTTTGCCGAACGCGGGCGTATTACTAAAGCGGTGGCCGAAGAAGAAATTGGCCGTTTGCAAGCCCAATGGCAGTCAAAATCAACCAATACATTACCAAAGCAAATTGGTGAAATTGATTTATTCGACCAACCACAGTTGGCAACAGTGCTGGAAGTTTGTCGCCGTTCATCTACCCTTTCCGAAGCGGGGCGTGAGCTGTTTGCCGTTTCGCGGCAGCAGAAAAAACAACCCAATGATGCAGACAGGCTGCGAAAGTATCTCGCTAAATTTGGGTTGGATTGGGATGGGTTGAAGGGGAACGGTTGAAAAAATTTATAGTAGAAAGCCCCTATTAAGGGGCAAATTGTGACGCTGAAAGGGCAGTTAAATTAAGTCTATTTTATTGTTAGCAGTGTTATCCCATATTTTGAAATAGCTCCCTTAGCAAACTTAACGGTGTGCGTGTAGGACTATTTTTCTCATTTACTGTAGATTTAAAAAGAGTCCCAATACTCGGCTGAATATTTATCGCAGATCCATCCCTTAGAAAGTTAACTTGTATTGTTCGACTATCGCCATTCAGGGTGGCAATGATATTTATAGAACCTTCGACTAAGCTGCTGATTTCTAATTCTGTATTTCCATATTCATCAGTCAATTTAATTGGTGAGATAATGGCATTTGCTGCTTCAAAGTGAACGTGTGCTCCTGCGATGCTTTGTCGGCTATTATTCACAATATGCAGTTTAATTTTGTTTTTACTGATCCCATCTGCCACTGCATTGTTTTGAATGATATCGATGCTACCAATGAATGACTGGCTAATATCGGATTTAAAGTTATATATTTCATTAATTTCTGTACCATGCTCAATATTTGCTTTTATTGCATAACTTCCTGATACCAAACTAGTAAATTGAATGGAAGCCTCACCTTTACTGTTAGCGATGATGCTATGGGATTGTTCAGAAACTGATTTTTCTGCCTGAGCCTTCCACATAAAATGATTAAGTAATGAATAATATCCCGTATTTTTTTGATTAATAGAATTAAGATTTGCAGGCAATGTGAAATTGACTTTCGCATTGGGTACTGGGTGGCCAAGAGTATCTTTAATTACTACAGTGAATATATTTGTATTTTTACCATCAGCGACAGCATTATTTCTTTTTGCGGTATTCTTATGGGTGATAGTGAGAGCGCCTGTGTTGGTAACTTCAATTAACGTTTCTGCTTGTGGTGAGACATTTCCATTAGTGTCATAAGCCGTCACGGTTAAGCGATAAAGATTGAGTTGTGAGTTTTTAAATGAATGACTGGCAATTTTATAAGACGGTAGTTTTACTGAACTTTCTCTGCCATTAAGGTGTATTTTCCCCCCTGCTGCTATCAATTCAGGGGCTTCTATCACTATTTTTTCTAGCGGGTATTTCGTGGTTAAATTGCGGATAATAGAAAGCTCTTCCCCTGTCATACCCTGAATAACTTTCGGTAATGATAATGAAATTAAGCTTTTCTTTTGGTACTCCAACACAATATTGTTGTTACGATTAATAAAATCATAGCGATTGGTGGAAATATGGCGAGTGGCCGCTACCGCCGAAGTATCAAGATGTTGCGCTAAGCTCCTTCCTAGCAACCAATTAAACGCCACTTTAGCATTTGTCTCATTTGTTCCACTATTGCCTATTTTATGTTCTGCATTTATTGCGAGCAGAGGAAATGGAGACCAATTGACGCCGACGGTAGCCGCCATTGGGTCTTTCTGGCGCTCATTTTTGCCAAATAAAGCGACGTCATCTCCGTAATATTGTTCCAGTTTTAGGTTCGCACCTAAATTCGCATACGTGGGTAGCCAACCTTCAAGTTGAATATCCCAGCCGTTGGCGGGGCGTGCGTTATAATCATCGGCTAATTCGGATGCACTACGCCAAGTCGATAGCCCCAAATAGCTATTCGCACTCATTCGAACGTAATCTTGAGCATATTCCACACCAAACCCTAAGCGCGAATGGTAATGGGATAAATCATGATCAAAGAAAGCATTTACCCCCATCATGCTATTTTGTTGGAAATGACGTAAACCAATACCGTTATTGGTCTGTAGCCGGCCATCAGTACGGTGAATACTGTGCTGAGAAAATAACAACAAATCTTGCTGTTTATACCAAGGTACTAACCAATCTAATTGAGAGGTCTTAATTGACAATTTTTTATCGAGATTAATATTTAGCCTGGCATTACCGGCTTTGGATAACCAATGTGTTATTTCATCCGTCGCCATATTTGCGGCTTTATGGCGAGCGTAATCTTGTGCCATATCTGCCAGATTTTTGGTGTTTTTTTCTTCAGAAGCAAAGTTTGCGGCATTTTGTCCATATTCCGCTAAAAAACGTTCAGTACTATCTTCAGGTTGGGCTTTGGGTTGGGTTCCTTCAAATTGAATAGCCTGACTACCGAGTGTAGGTAAATCGTCTAAATGGACGATTTGGGCATAACTTGGCACCATTGGCAAAATAGCCGTAGACCAAATTGCCGTAGAGAGGAGCAAACTGTTCGGTAGTTTAGGTTTCAATTTTGACGAAGGGGGATTCATCGAACATATTCCTGATATCAACATTAATATCGCTATTTTCAGGGCAGACAATGATCAGTGCTTGTGAATTGATCGGATGAATATGGAAATACGATTTGTATATTGGAAATATTTGGAATAACTGGCTTTGGTTGATAATCAAAAAATACGGAATACTATACAGATTAAAATAAATGATTTTTTTATTGGAAAAAATCTTACCATAATAAAAACAACAAATTAGATGAGGAAGTTATGGAGTTAACATTTTTAGGAACCAGTGCTGGGGTGCCGACAAAAGAGCGCAATGTCACCAGTATGATATTAAATTTAGTCGGTATCCGTAAAAGCTACTGGTTATTTGATTGTGGAGAAGGGACACAACATCGCATTTTAAATAGCCCATTTAAAACGCCAAAAATTGAGAAAATATTTATTACCCATTTACATGGCGACCATATTTTTGGTCTACCCGGTTTGTTATGTAGCCGCTCAATGGGTGGGGCAACAGACCCACTGACTGTTTATGGTCCAAAAGGGTTAAAACACTATATTGAAACGGTATTAGCCGTGAGTGTGTCTTATATGACATACCCGTTGGAAATCGTTGAAATTGAAGCTGGGCAGTTATTTGATGATGGGGAGTTAATTGTGACGGCTTATGCTCTTGACCACCGTGTTGAGTGCTACGGCTATCGTATTGAAGAGCACCCAAAAAGTGGTGCATTAGACGCAGTCAAATTAGCCAATGACAATATTCCTCGCGGCCCTTGGATGCAAGCGCTTAAAGCGGGTGAAACCATTGTTCTTGATGATGGGCGAGTCGTGAATGGGGCTGATTACCTTGGTGAGCCTATTCCCGGTAAAGTCGTTGCGATTTTTGGTGATACTCAACCGACAGAACAAGCACTGGAGCTTGCGAGAAATGCCGATGTAATGATCCATGAAACCACCTTAGAGGCCGAATTTGCGAAAAAAGCCAATGAGCGTGGCCACTCGACTACGGTACAAGCGGCGGAGTTAGCACGTGCTGCTGGGGTTAAGCGTTTTATCGCAACTCATATTAGTGGTCGCTACGTGAGTGAAGATATACCAAGATTGCTTGCAGAGTGCCAATCGGTGTTCCTCGCAACAGAAATCGCAGAAGACTATTTAACCGTGAAGATTTAATGTTAGCGGGCAAGATATTGTCCGCTAAATCTATTGGCGATTTTAATAAATCACTTTCACAAAGCCATTACGGCAATATGTTTCATATTCATCAGAAAGCTGCCTATTTGTGACTATCACATCAAATTGTGATAATTCCCCCATATTAGCGGTAGCGACTTCATCAAACAGGTTATAGGGTGCTAATAAAATCTTACGGATAGATTTTTCCATCGCTTTTTTCTTCATGGGTAAATCATCGAGATTATAGCAAGTTACACCAAAATTTCCGTGCACGCCAGCCGCTGAAATAAAGGCTTTTTTAGGGTTGATTGAATCAAGTAATGAAGGGAGTGATGGGTTGTAAAAAGAATCACTTTTAGGGCGATACTCCCCGCCACATAAAAGCGCGGTGGCATTTTTCTTTTGGCTAAGGGCGAGAAAAACATTATGTGAGTAACAAATGCCAGTGAAATTAATCTCTTCGGGGATGAGTGAAATCAAGGTGGCCATTTCAATGCCATTATCAAAGAAAATTACATCATCTTCTGTCACCATACTCGCGGCAAGATTAGGGATATATAATTCTTCGGTTTGGTCAGGGGTAAAAACATCGGCTTGCGGCTCTTGGGTAGCTAAGTTGGCTGGTTGGGTAACAGAAACAATATAGCCGCCAAGGAGTGACATAGGAATGGGGCCTTCTGTGTCTGCGCTGAGATCTCGTCGGATAGTCATCTCTGAAACTTCGAGTATTCTAGCGGCTTCTTTTAAATGAATGCGTCCTGAACGTTTTAAACATTCACTTAAACGGCGAAGGCGTTCTTTTTGTTTAGTTTCTATCACCCTACAATCCTTTTTAAATGCACAAAATTGGCGCGGTTAGACCGCGCCCCATCATTAGTAGTCACTCGGCTTGGTCGCCGTTCCTGTGACAATTGCTACACTCGCGCTGGCACCTACACGGTTTGCGCCAGCTTCAATCATTTTAATTGCGGTTTCACGGTCACGCACACCACCGGAGGCTTTTACACCGACTTCATCACCAACCACTTTACGCATCAGGGCGACATGGTGCTCTGTTGCACCCATTGTACTGAAACCTGTTGAAGTTTTCACAAAACCGACTTTAATTGTGCGGCAAATTTCACAAACTTGTGTAATTTCTTCATCAGTTAATAGGCAGTTTTCTAAAATAACTTTTAATGTTGCTTTACCGCAGGCTGCAAATACCGCTTCGATATCACGACGGACAAAGTCTAAGTCGCCACTTTTTAGCATGCCAATGTTGATAACCATATCGACTTCATCAGCGCCACGGCGGACAGCTTCTGCGGCTTCAAATGCTTTGGCTTCAGTTAAGCATGCCCCTAGTGGAAAGCCTACCACACAGCAAACTTTAACGTCGCTGTTTTTTAAAAGTTCGCTGGCTAAAGGAACATAACCTGTGTTCACACATACAGAGGCAAAATGGTGTTCAGCAGCTTCCGTACACAGTTTAGTAATATCGCTGACAGTCGCATTCGCAGCAAGTAAAGTGTGATCAATATATTTTGCTAAGTCTTGCATTTTCAACTTTCCTATATAAATGTGGGATAGACAACAAAGAATGAGGAAATGTGGTAGATATAACACTTGATCATTCGTTATTCGAGATCCTAATCACAAATGATATTTTTGCAACATGATAATGTTACTATCATATCATTATGTGATTTATTTAACACGAGGGACATTATGGATATAGCAGTTATTGGTTCAAACATGGTTGATTTGATCACTTATATCGATCAAATGCCAAAAGAAGGCGAAACGTTAGAAGCGCCAGCTTTCAAAATTGGTTGCGGCGGTAAAGGTGCGAACCAAGCGGTTGCTGCTGCTAAGTTAAATTCAAAAGTGATCATGTTAACCAAAGTCGGCGATGATATTTTTGCAGATAATACGATCCGCAATCTTGAGTCTTACGGTATTAACACCCGTTATGTGGAAAAAGTACCTTGTACCTCAAGTGGTGTCGCTCCTATTTTTGTTAATCAAAATTCATCAAATAGCATTTTGATCGTCAAAGGGGCGAATAAATTTTTATCCCCGGAAGATATCGATCGCGCAGCGGAAGATCTGAAAAAATGTAAATTGATCGTCCTGCAATTAGAAGTCCAGCTTGAGACGGTTTATCACGCAATTTCATTCGGCAATAAACATGGGATCCCAGTGTTGCTCAACCCAGCTCCAGCGCAACGTACGCTCGATCTCGATTTTGCTTGCCGATGTGATTTCTTTGTACCTAATGAAACGGAATTAGAAATTTTAACCAATATGCCAGTAGACACGATGGATAACATCCGTCGTGCCGCACAGTCTTTGCTGGATAAAGGGTTAAAAAATGTCATCGTGACATTAGGAGATAAAGGGGCGTTATGGATGACTCGCGACAGTGAGTTACATATACCCGCAATTAAAGTGAATGCCATTGACACCAGTGGTGCAGGGGATGCCTTTATCGGCTGTTTCTCTCATTACTATGTCCATACGGGGAATATTGAAGAAGCACTGAAAAAAGCAGTGATGTTTTCGGCCTTCAGTGTGACAGGGAAAGGGACTCAATCTTCTTATCCAAGTGTTGAGCAATTTAATGAATTTGTGCAAATCAACACAGCTAATGAATAGCTAAATAATAATAGTCCAACGTAGCTATATACCCTTTGAATAATTAAGTGGTCATCAGAGCCACATAGCCACTCATCGGGTATAAATTATAAAAATATAAGGGTTACTATGAACATTAAGAACATCACTCAGTTACCGGATGGCTACCTGAGTAAGACTCCTCTATTCCAATTTATCCTACTATCGTGCCTGTTCCCATTATGGGGATGTGCTGCAGCATTAAATGATATTTTAATCACACAGTTTAAAAGTGTCTTTGAACTCAGTAACTTCGCCTCTGCTTTAGTGCAAAGTGCATTCTATGGCGGTTATTTCTTAATCGCTATTCCAGCGTCGTTAGTGATCAAAAAAACCAGTTATAAATATGCTATTATGGTGGGGCTGATCCTATACATCGCGGGTTGCAGTATGTTCTTCCCTGCGTCTCATATGGCGACTTACACCATGTTCTTGGCAGCTATTTTCGCCATTGCGATTGGTTTAAGCTTCCTTGAAACCGCAGCAAATACATATAGCTCAATGATAGGGCCTAAACAATACGCGACATTGCGTTTAAATATTAGCCAAACTTTCTACCCAATTGGCGCAGCGGGCGGGATCTTGCTAGGTAAGTATCTGGTATTTTCCGAGGGGGATAGCTTACAAAACCAAATGGCAGGAATGAATGCGGAACAAATTCATGAATTCCGTTTAGCCATGTTGGAAAATACCCTCGAACCTTACCGTTATATGATTATGGTATTGGTTGTGGTAATGATCTTATTCCTTATTACCAAGTTCCCTAAATGTAAAGTGGCAGAAACGCAAGATCATAAGCGTCCTACTGCATTAGAAACCTTAAAATATTTAGCGAAAAATAGTCGCTTTAGAAAAGGAATTATTGCCCAATTTTTATATGTCGGTATGCAAGTGGCTGTGTGGTCATTTACCATTCGTCTCGCATTAGAGATGGGGGATATTAACGAACGCGATGCCTCAAACTTTATGGTGTATAGCTTTGCCTGTTTCTTTATTGGGAAGTTTATCGCCAATATTCTAATGACTCGCTTTAATGCAGAAAAAGTCCTAATTATCTACTCGGCGATTGGGGCGTTGTTCCTGATTTATGTTGCGTTTATTCCGAGTTTCACTGCGGTGTATGCAGCGGTCATGGTGAGTATTTTGTTTGGACCTTGCTGGGCAACCATTTATGCAGGTACTTTGGATACCGTTGATAATGAGCATACCGAAATGGCTGGGGCGGTCATTGTGATGGCGATTGTCGGTGCTGCGGTTGTTCCTGCCGTTCAAGGCTATGTCGCAGATATGCTGCACTCATTACAACTTTCATTCCTCGTTTCCATGCTGTGCTTCGTGTATGTCGGTATTTACTTCGTTGGTGAACGCCGCTTTAAAGCCAAACAAGCTGCAAAATAGTGCTCAAATTGGGTAGTGTGAGCTACCCAATTCCATTTATCTTATTAAACCGTGAGTATGAAAATGAATACATTGATACCTCTTCACAAAAGCTTATTTACGGAAAACCCGACGCTTATTTTAAAAAATAACCAATTTACTGCCACTGCATTTCGTTACCAAACTGGCGTGGAAGGGCTACGAATTGAAAATCAGCAAGGGTATTTAACGATTTTACCTTTTTTAGGACAAATGATTTGGGATGCACAATTTTGTGGCCAAAATCTGAAAATGGAAAATATGTTTTCAGCGCCAAAACGTGTTCCAACGGTAGTTGAAACCTACGGTTGCTTTGCATTCCATTCAGGTTTAATCAGTAATGGTTGCCCTTCACCAGAAGATTCACATCCATTACATGGGGAAATGCCTTGTGCAGCAATGGATAGCGCTTGGCTTGAACTGACTGGCGAAAGTTTAAAAGTCGTCGGCGAATATGAGTATGTGATGGGTTTTGGTCATCATTATCGTGCGACACCGTCAGTGCAATTAAACTCAGATAGTGCATTATTTGATATTCATATGTCAGTCACCAATTTAGCATCGGTGCCTATGCCTCTCCAATATATGTGCCATATGAATTATGCTTACGTGGAGAATGCAACATTGACACAAAATATCCCCGAAAATGCGATTAAATTGCGTGAATCAATACCGGGGCATGTACAGCCAACTGAAAAATGGCTCGCATTTAATGAAGCGTTGAAATCTGGCAAAGTCACATTAAATCAGCTTAATCAGCCACAAATGTGTGACCCTGAAATTGTGTTTTTTATGGATGATCTTAGTCAATATACCGCAACGCCTGAGTTTAGAATGGTTTCACCCGCAGGAGATACGTTTGTAACGCGTTTTAAATCTAATGAGCTAAATTATGCAACTCGTTGGATTTTGTATAATGGTGACCAAAAAGTTGGCGCATTTGTACTCCCTGCAACTTGTCGTCCAGAAGGTTTCCTTGCGGCGAAAAATAACCAAACACTGATTTGGTTAGAGGCAGGGCAAACTCGTGAATTTACTGTCACTACTGGTGTTGAAAAGTAGTTTTTTACTTTAAAAAGGCAGCACATTGCTGCCTTTTACTCATATTGCTGACATTCTTCTTCTAAATCGCGCAGAAGCGCCGCGGCATCATAAACTAATGTTTTTTCCCCATCAGACTGCATCATCAATGCAACCTTAATATTTGCTTCATGCATATCAGGCAGAATTTCTGTCATCAGGTGTTTAAGGGTAAATAGCATTGGCGTAAAATTTGCCCATTCACCCGTTAAACACAACTCAACAAATGCTTTGGCAGGCCATAGGGGGAGAAAAAGACATTTTTCATCATTCCATGCGGTAACGAGATTTTTCCCATCACCGAGGCTCCATACCTGTTCCCAGTCAGCGATTTTACCGACAAAATAGTTATACTGTTGGTATGGTCTAAGCGCATGGACATTTTTTATTTCTTTATCATTTGGGGAAAATAGGTTGTTATTCATTATTGGATAATCTAAAAAGTACCTGATAATTATTGGGAAAATTATCTTTATAATTGTTATCTTAATAACAAGATAACGAAAAACAATACACAGTAAAACAAATAAAAATAAGATCTATCAGGTAAATTTTAGGGCGGTTAGAAATGATAGAAGCATTACTTGAAAAATATGCGATTGGTATGACCTTAATTGCGACTTTTCTCGCAATCTATTTAGCTTTTGAGATTGTACATAAACGCCGTAAGCATAAACATAAGCGCAAAAGTATTTTGATCAATGTGATTCAAACTGTTGTGCTGTGTGGCGTGGTTATTGTTATTGCTCAATATGTAGACATGGCCGCAAAAGATTTTGATTTAACCTTTATTTCCACTTCTCTGGTTAATTTTATTACCATCTCATTGATTGCATTGATTTTAATGCGAAAACTGTTCCAACTAGCGAACCGACTAGAAAAAGCACAGATTAAAAAAGGCAGTGACCCCACTTCGGCACGTATTGTTGCCCGCGTGTTTAAAACAGCGATATTTGTCATTATGGTACTGCTGTTTGGCGAGCATTTTGGGATGAGCCTTTCTGGTTTGATGGCGTTTGGCGGGATTGGCGGTATTGCTATCGGTATGGCCGGTAAAGATATCCTGAGTAATTTTTTCTCTGGGTTAATGCTCTACTTTGACCGGCCCTTCAATATTGGTGATTGGGTCAGTTCACCGGATAGAAACATTGAAGGCACGGTGGTTGAAATCGGCTGGCGGATCACTAAAATTATTACGTTTGACCACCGTCCGCTATACATTCCCAACTCGGTTTTTTCTTCTATTAGTGTGGAAAACCCGGGGCGCATGACTAACCGACGTATCAAAACTGAAATTGGTTTGCGTTACGAAGATTCAGACAAAATTGGAGCTATTGTCGATGATATCCGCACGATGTTACAACAAGATGCGAATATCGATACCAGCCAAACCTTACTTGTTTATTTCGATGCTTTTGCCGACTCTTCGTTAAATATTATGGTGTATTGCTTTACCAAAACAACGGTTTGGGCTGAATGGCTAGCCGCACAGCAAGCGGTGTATTTGAAGATCATTGAGATAGTTAAACGCCACGATGCGGACTTTGCATTCCCATCACAGACTTTGTATGTGGAAAAAAACAACTAACATCCCATTACGGATAAATTGACCGATTAATTTGTGGTGTTCACAGGGTTAATTGGTTAATTTATCTTTTTATTATCTTTATGACGGCCTGAAGTATGGGGGAGCAGGTTGTGATGAGATAGAATTTTTATGCTATTAACCAGTGGCTTATAAAATATATTCGACTTTCCAAATCTTGCCCTCTTTTCTTACCATGCTAGTCATTTCAATTCCCTGATCTATCAAGTATATTGTCCGCCTCTTTTCCTCAGCTAACTAAGAGCCAGACTGCTATGAACAAAATCAATGTGGCATGTAGCCAGGGGATCGCAATCTATTTCACTAATGAATTTCAGTGGGTAGATATTCGCGATGCACAGTTAAACAATATTGCCGCTGTCGTGCTATCTGAACAAGATGCCAACCAAGGGCTGTGGGAAAGAGTTGTTGAGAGTCAGCTGAGTATTCCGCTGTTTATCATTAGTGATAAACAGCTGCCAACCGATGAAAATTTACCACCTTATTTAACGGCGCTATTACCGCCAGTCCCGGCTGCTCGTGAAGAAAATAGTCGTCAATTGCTCGATGCTGCAAATCAGTACCTTGAGCAGTTATTACCGCCATTTTTTGCTCGAATGATGGATTATGCTGCGGGCCATAATGTGACTTTCGCCTGTCCGGGGCACCAAGGCGGCCAATTTTTCCGTCGCCACCCAACAGGGGAGCAGTTTTATCAATTTTATGGTGAAAACCTGTTTCGTACCGATTTATGCAATGCCGATGTGGCAATGGGCGATTTATTGATCCACGAGGGCGCAGCGAAAGAGGCACAAAAATTTGCCGCGAAAGTTTTCAATGCGGACAAAACTTATTTTGTCTTAAATGGCACCTCATCATCCAACAAAGTCGTGCTAAATGCGCTATTAACACCGGGTGATTTAGTTTTATTCGATCGTAATAATCATAAATCAAACCACCATGGGGCGCTGATACAGGCGGGGGCAACACCGGTCTACCTAGAAACGGCACGTAATCCTTTTGGCTTTATTGGCGGTATTGATGCGCACTGCTTCGATGAAAGTTATTTACGTGGGCTTATCCAAGAGGTGATGCCTGAAAAAGCACAAGCCCAACGGCCATTTCGCTTAGCGGTGATCCAACTTGGAACTTATGACGGTACTGTGTATAACGCAAGGCAAGTGGTTGATAAAATTGGACATTTGTGTGATTACATTTTATTTGATTCTGCGTGGGTGGGGTATGAACAATTTATTCCAATGATGCGCCAGTGCTCGCCATTGCTACTTGAATTAAATGAAAATGACCCCGGTATTATGGTGACTCAGTCAGTTCATAAACAACTGGCTGGTTTCTCACAAGCGTCACAAATCCATAAAAAAGATAACCACATCAAGGGGCAAGAGCGCTTTGTTTCACACAAAAAACTCAACAATGCTTTTATGATGCACGCTTCGACGAGCCCATTTTATCCCTTGTTTGCCTCTTTAGATGTCAATGCACGTATTCACCAAGGTGATGCAGGCAAAATGATGTGGATGGACTGCGTGAAAGTGGGGATTGAGGTAAGAAAATCGATACTTCAGCACTGCCGTTATTTTAAGCCTTTTGTTCCTGAAATCGTTGATGGCAAGTTATGGCACGAATACCCAACAGAGCAAATCGCTGCTGAGCAACGCTTCTTTAACTTCATACCGCAAGAACGTTGGCATGCGTTTGATGGCTATGCACAGGACCAATACTTCGTTGACCCCTGTAAATTGATGCTAACGACGCCAGGTATTGATGTCGAAAGTGGAGAATATGACGCTTTTGGCGTGCCTGCGACGATTTTGGCGCATTTTTTACGTGAACACGGCGTGATCCCTGAAAAATGTGACTTAAATTCAATTTTATTTTTGTTAACACCCGCAGAAACCCGTGAAAAACTGGAACTGCTAGTATCCCATTTAGTCCGTTTCGAACAGCTACTGGATGAAGATGCGTTATTAGAAGATGTATTGCCTTCGGTTTATCAGCGTTATCAAGACCATTATCAGGGTTATACATTACGCCGTTTATGCCAAGAGATGCACCAACTCAGCGTTAATGACAATATTAAACAGCTGCAAAAAGAGATGTTCCGTAAAGCTCACTTCCCGGAAGTGAAAATGGCACCTCAACAAGCACATTTAGAGTTTATTCGTGGTAACTGTGAATTATTGCCATTAGATGAATTGGAAGGGCGTATTGCCGTTGAAGGGGCATTACCGTATCCACCGGGCGTATTATGTGTCGTACCTGGGGAAGTATGGTCGGGGCCAGTACTGCGTTATTTCAAAGCACTAGAAACGGGTATTAATGCATTACCGGGCTTTGCTCCTGAGTTACAAGGTGTGTATATTTCGAAAAATGAAGGTGAGAAAAAACGTGTCTATGCGCATGTTTTAAAATAAATTTCTAAGTATTCAGATATTAAGCATAGATTTTACCTTGCTAGCTGGTTAAATTGGGGTCAGTGCCATTTCTGACTCCAATTTTAATAAGGTAAGGTATGAGCAAAAAAATAATCCTCGATTGTGACCCCGGCCATGACGACGCTATCGCTTTATTACTGGCTTATGGTAACCCTGACATTGAATTATTGGCGGTAACAACCGTTGCTGGTAATCAAACCCTCGAAAAAGTCACTCATAATGCACTAGCTATCGCTGAAATGGCGAAGATTAGCGGTATTCCATTTGCCGCAGGCTCGGTACGCCCTTTAGTTCGGGAAATTGAAGTTGCGCCTGATATTCATGGGGAATCAGGGCTTGATGGGCCTGTATTACCGACACCAACATTGAAGCTTGATGAAAGACATGCAGTTTCACTGATTATCGAAACCATTATGTCTCACCCGCCTAAAACGGTAACTTTAGTTCCTACTGGCGCATTAACGAATATTGCGCTTGCTGCTCGTCTTGAGCCTCGCATTGTCGAACGAGTTAAAGAAGTGGTGCTGATGGGAGGGGGCTATCATGTTGGGAATTGGAGTGCGGTAGCTGAATTTAACATCAAAATTGACCCAGAAGCGGCTCATATTGTTTTCAATGAAAAATGGCCGTTAACCATGGTGGGCTTAGACCTTACCCATCAAGCGCTAGCAACTCCTGATGTAGTGAAACAAATTGCTGCGATTGGCAGTGATTGTTCACAATTTGTCGTCGAACTACTGGATTTTTTTGGGAAAATGTACAAGCAAGCTCAAGGCTTTGATGCTCCGCCAGTACACGACCCTTGTGCGGTTGCTTATGTTATTGACCCTAACGTAATGACCACACAAAAAGTGCCTGTAAATATTGAACTGACTGGGACGCACACGTTAGGCATGACGGTGGCTGACTTCCGCCATCCTGCGCCTGAAAATTGCCATACTCAAGTTGCTGTTAAATTAGACCATCATAAATTTTGGCAGTTGATTATCAACGCATTAAAAAATATTGGGTAATAAATGGATAATGAAATAGAACAAATGCCTTATGAGGCATTAATTGAACGTAGCATGAATGCGTTACAGGCCAAAAACCAATTTCATTGTGATACATGGAAATTAGATGAAGCTGATTGGTCAGTGAACCAAGACGAAGGAACCATTATTTTTCATGCGCCTGACAATATAATGGCAACAGCGCCCGTTCAAATTGTTGGTACTTATGACCAAAGCCAAGGCAGTTGGATGTGGAGCTGGGCAAACAGTTCTATCGACAGCGCTTTAACACAAGATGCAATCGCGGTGAAAGCTTATGGCGAGCGGAAAGACAACGCATTATTAACCGCCCGCATTAGTCAAATCGAAGAGTATGACGCATGGCAATTAACGGCATTGGCTTGCGAACTCAATAATCAGCAAGGGGTGTACCGTGGAATTGCGGGGAACACTTTGGTATTTATGACATTTGGTGAAGTTTCTCTTAAACAAATTTAGGTTGTATTGGTGCTTTATCTCTGGTCGATAAGGCATTTTAGCGCCTTTATTCCATAACCTATCCGTTATACTCATTTTCTTTTTCAATGAGGAGCTTGGTCATGTTAAATATTGCACTCGAAGCCGCTAAATTAGTCAAAACCATGACAGTAGACGCTTTTGAAGGGGCGGGAAAGTTTGATTATAAACCCGATCGTTCCGTAGTTACGGAAACGGATACCCGAGTTGAAGAAGAAATTAGGGCATTCTTTGCACAAAAAACACCGAATATCGCTGTTTTAGGTGAGGAGTTTGGCTTTGTCGGTGAGCAGCAATTCAGTTCTGGTTGGGTAATTGACCCGATTGATGGTACGCGTGCATTTATTTATGGAGTGCCGTTATTTAGTACGTTAATTGCTTATGTGGAAAATGGGGAACCATTACTTAGTGTGATTAGTTTTCCCGCGATATCCACACTCTACTTTGCCTCACAAGGGGAAGGGTGCAGGGTGCAAACAGCTAGTCAGGCTCCAAGACAGCTTAAACTCGAAAGCCAATCGCCTAAATCATTATCAGAAGCAGTGGTAAGCGCATCAGGCATTCATAATAGTAATTATAATTCCCGAGAAGGGTCGCAAATTTATCATTTGGATGCGGTTGTGGGCCAAGCAAGGGATTTCATTTTTGCTAATGACGCTTATCAGCATGCCATGGTTGCCAGCGGTCGCATTCATGGTGCGATTGATACCATTATGAAACCTTGGGATAGTGCGGCACTTATTCCGTGTATCCGAGAGGCGGGCGGGGAAGTTTGTGCATTAAATGGACAGCGTAAGCAAGCCATGTTTGCGGGAAGCTTGCTATCAGCCGCAACGCCAGAATTAGCGGAGCAAATTATTGAACTGATGAATAGTTGAAGATGAGAGCGTGAAGATAAGCCTCTTCACGCGATTTAGTTGATATAAATTAGCTAAAATCAAAATGCAAACGTAGTTTTTTGCAATGTAAACAACGGAATAAATAACCTTGAGCAGAGCTATCTTGATGGAGAATATTCGCGAGCTCTGAAATTGAAAAACCATAATCAGCGATATCATTTTCAAGGGAAACAAATTCATCGAGTCTATCTTTGATGTCATCCCAGTAAACATAGCCTATGAATTCACAAGGCTCTTGGCAGTGTGCGAGCCAAATTTCTTGTTGCCACCCTTGATAGCCCGGTGTTCGTTTAATTAGTTCATCAAACATTTCAGTAGGGTAGGGGTTTAGAGTATGTGAAAACTCGCCGTCTTCGTCATATTCGCAATCAATACCTTCAACACTGGCAGGGTCTTGAAACTCACCATCAAATTTTGCACTGGCAGAACCATCAGCAATACACCAAGGACACAAAGCATCAATATCCTCAGTAGAATAAAACGGGCTTTCATAATAAATATCAGTAGGTTGCTTACAACAATCACAGGTTACTGTTTTATCCGTCAGAAAAGCTTCTGTTTCAATAGGGTTCGGGTGGTACCTAAATGTAGGGAGTGTTCGGTTATTGAGTGGCATATACAGTTCCTATTAAAGGTTGCGCGAGAAGTAAACCAACTTTGGGAAAGCATACCACAAGGCTGCTTGATTATATCTTTCGGTTTTATTCCATGGTGAGTTTCAGATAAAGTACATTGTTCAGTTAATTTGAATAAATTGAGCTATATTA
Source organism: Providencia sp. PROV156 (assembly GCF_028480905.1). Lineage (NCBI taxonomy): Bacteria > Pseudomonadati > Pseudomonadota > Gammaproteobacteria > Enterobacterales > Morganellaceae > Providencia > Providencia sp. PROV156. The sequence continues at coordinate 64,306 of NZ_JAMPPE010000010.1, forward strand.
TTAGCTTTAACCTAAATAACATTGTCGATATGATGCCTTCATCGCAGACAACAAGGGTTGTCTCATCGAATAAAAAATGAAGGAATTAGACTATGAACATGTTAAAAACTTTGATGGCAGCTTCTGTATTATCTTTCGTCGCATTTGGTGCATCAGCAGCAATAATCACCGCAACAGGTGATACGCTAGCTTCAACAGAAGCGAAAATTGCAGCTAAAGCTAAAGCAGCGGGCGCAGATAGCTATACAATTACCAGTGCTCGTATGGGGAATTTTGTCACAATGAGCGCAGAAACTAAATAACGAATTGTATGAATTCATCTTGTTGAAATATTTTTGATAAAAAGTGGTATTTTAGGCGCGATAAGCAGATTAAATACCACTTTTGTTTTATCTGAACCCACATAGAGTACTTTTCTAATCATTGAGGAGTCGTTGATATGAGTTTCAAATATAACCGCCTAGATAAAGATAATGCAGTTGTATTACTTGTTGACCATCAAACGGGTTTGTTATCGCTAGTTCGTGACCAAGACCCAGATAAATTCAAGAACAGCGTGTTAGCACTGGCCGATTTGGCAAAATATTTTAACTTACCAACTATTTTGACTACATCTTTTGAAAATGGTCCTAATGGCCCGTTAGTACCTGAATTAAAAGAAACATTTCCTGATGCCCCTTTCATTGCTCGCCCTGGTCAAATCAACGCGTGGGATAACGAAGAGTTCGTTAAAGCTGTCAAAGCCACAGGTAAAAAACAGCTGATTATTGCCGGTGTTGTGACAGAAGTATGCGTGGCATTTCCTGCACTATCTGCACTGGAAGAAGGCTATGAAGTTTTTGTGATCACTGATGCCTCAGGTACATTTAACCCGATTACACGTGATGCCGCGTGGGATAGAATGTCAAAAGCAGGTGCTCAATTGATGAGCTGGTTTGGTGCCGCTTGTGAATTACACCGTGATTGGCGTAATGATGTGGAAGGGTTAGGCACTTTGTTTTCAAACCATATCCCTGATTACCGTAACTTAATGACTAGCTATGCACTGCTTTCTGCGAAAAAATAGTGCGTAACTGGGTATTAAAATGACATAATTGGTTTAAAAATCCTCGATACGACATTGCTCATATCGGGGGTTATTTCGTTAAATTAACTGAGTTCAGCCGCTCATTTTCGTCATCATCGCACTTAATTCGCTCTATGTTATAATAGCCTGCTGTTTTTGCTTGGCTCCTTACTTTTGGGGGCTATCCATTTGATTTCAATACACAAGACCACCATGCATCAAAATACCTCAAAACAAGGCTACACCAACCTAAACCGATTTTCCGTTGCGCCGATGCTCGATTGGACAGATCGGCATTGCCGTTATTTTCATCGCTTATTAAGCAAAAACACCTTGCTGTATACCGAAATGGTCACAACAGGGGCGGTTATTTACGGAAAAGGGGACTATCTTGCCTTTAGTGAGGAAGAGCATCCTGTTGCATTACAGCTTGGTGGTAGCGATCCTGCTGCATTAGCCCAATGTGCCAAATTGGCACAAGAGCGTGGTTATGATGAAATTAACCTAAATGTAGGTTGCCCATCAGATCGCGTACAAAATGGGCGTTTTGGTGCTTGTTTAATGGGAGATGCACAGCTTGTTGCTGATTGTGTGAAAGCCATGCAAGACGTGGTTTCTATTCCTGTAACCGTAAAAACTCGTATTGGTATTGATGAGCAAGACAGCTACGCGTTTTTATGTGATTTTATTGAAACCGTTTCTGATAAAGGCGGTTGTGAAATGTTTATTATCCATGCACGTAAAGCATGGTTGTCCGGCCTTAGCCCAAAAGAAAATCGCGAAATCCCACCACTTGATTACCCGCGAGTTTATCAATTAAAACGTGATTTTCCTCATTTGACCATGGCGATTAATGGTGGAGTCAAAACGCTGGAAGACGCAAAAGAGCATCTTCAACACCTAGATGGCGTCATGGTGGGGCGCGAAGCCTATCAAAACCCGTCTATTTTAACGGCGGTTGATAACCAATTGTTTGGTGAGCACTTTCCTGTCACTAATGGTGTTGACGCTGTTAGAGCGATGTACCCTTACATCGAAAAAGAGTTATCGAAAGGCGCTTATTTAGGCCATATGACCCGCCATATGTTAGGGATTTTCCAAGGTATCCCCGGCGCACGTCAGTGGCGTCGTCATTTAAGTGAAAATGCGCATAAAAAAGGGGCTGACTTAGCTGTTGTTGAGCAAGCTCTCGAATTTGTGACGCGTGGTGAGTGAGTATAAATTACTCGTAAAGGCAAAACTCTAGCTCAATTACAGTTACTTTATGTAACTTTATGGATTGTATAATATTTGTTCAGTTTGAGTGCGATCTTAATTGAACAAGTATAGGAATGTTTAAATGCATACGGTTATGTAATTCATTGAAATACTAATATCTTATTGATTTCGCACGTTGCCAAGACCTAAGCCAGCTTTCGCTGGCTTAGGTCTTTGAAAAGGGGTGACATATGCAGCGATCCTCTCTATTTTCTTTACTCATTTCATTCTTTATTTGATGGGCTTCCTTGGCGAAAATTCCATCGAGAGAATCGATTATGTAAAAGCCAATTATCGTCAATCGCAGACTGCAATGACATTTCTTGAATATAAAAGATCTAGTGAATGGTAAGTTCTATTTCTTGAATGGATATTTGTTACTATGTTTATTATATAATTTCATATTAAATATATGTGAATATTAATATCGAAATTTTGGTGTTTTTTGGATTAAAAAACTAATTGGTTATTGACAGAATAAAAATGTCGATGCTATAAGTGTTAATGAAATGTTTTTTTAATGTTTCATTTCACCTTCATGACATAAACATACCTATATACTTTTTAATCTAAAGTAAGGAGCTCATATGAGCGAAATTCAAAATATAGCCCGCCTATACAAATCTCCAAAAAGTGTTGAAGTAATAAATGCAGAAGGAAATAGTTTTACTGACATGATCCTACAGACAAAATCTGTGGCAACTGTTGCTTTAGATAAGCTTGCTTATCTGGCTGGAATCAAAAATGCACCAGCAGATGATAAATATTATCAACTTAATACAAGTAGCCTAAGCGAACTAATAAAAAGTGCAGAAAGTGCAGGTTATGACATAGAAGTGGTCAATATTTAATTATCTTGGCGGCCTGTAGGTTAGGGCTGCCACCTTAAATGAGGTTTTATATGGATGAAATTAATGATCTCAACCAAAAAATAACTATTACAGGGTTACATTGGATCTCACGATGGAGAGTTAATAATGGAAAGTCAGACTCATATGTTATTCCTTTCGTTACTACCTACCCTATAAATATTATCTATCATGGTGAGCATGAATTTAAATACGGTCAGTATGGGATTCATTTAGGCCAGCAAGATACGCTGACTTTCATCGGAAATACAGAGCAAATCATAACTGCAAAATTCATCGATTGCCGTGCAAATTCCCCCACATTCAGAGTGTCATTGGAATTTAATATTACTCCATCTTCGGCAAAAACACTTGTAATTCCACCTGGCATTGCTCATACATTTCATAATCTGGAAAATATATTCACAATTAATTCCTATGCACTTTTTCTTCCTGATATTGAAACATTATCGCGACCTGACCTTACTTGGTTTCCTGACAATGATGTTATAAATATACCAGAAAATGTTCATCCTTTAGAGGTATCTGGCTACTTTCCAATGACAGAAGAAGCAGCTGATATTGTTTATCATCGTATTGCTGAATATCAGCATAAAAATTTAATGAAACACAAATTTCAACATTCTGAAACTCGAGAGCTTAACTTAGATGATGGAAGCAAAATAAATGTACGTATCAGAGAGAAAATTAATGATGATGAGGTTTTGGTTCTACCTAATTCAATAATTATTGGTGTTGAATTTAAAGAAATTCCATCAGTCAAAACAGGGAAATACAGTGGAATTGTCCCACTGACAAGAATGTCACCGATGTATATTGTAGAGCATGGTTATGAACATTACGATTTTGATTCTTATGGATTACATTTGGGCCAAGAAGACCATTTAACTTTTCTGGGTAAAGCCGAACATCAAATTACACTAAAGCTAGTTGATATGAGGGAAGGTTCGGATACTATTTTCGTTGAAGATGAAATAACATTCACTCCTTTGCCTAATGTGGAATTAGTTATTCCATGTGGTGTAGCGCATGCCCTGATGAATATGGCTGGCGTGGTTACTGTTAATAGACCGATTATTTATATCAGTGAGGATAAAGAATATATTCCTGGTCATGATGTAATAGACTGGCCAATAAAAAATCTAAATTATATGAGTTATAAGACAAATAATATCAAAGCAGATAAAAAATACTATGAGTTTCTGATTGAGAAGCAGAAGGAAATAGTCAGAGAGGCACCCACGCACAACACACCTAAATCAGTAGTGGTATTTGATGATAAGTTAGGTCGATATGTTAAAGTGTTATTGAAGGAGAAGGTATAAAAATATAAGTTATGAGCAACCTATTCTTTTTAATGCTTTTTTGCGTACTTACTGCGGATGGCCTTATGGTCTTTCTCACGCCAGTTCTAGTTTACCAGTTAACAGGTAGTATTGAATATTCAGGTTTATCCTATGCTCTATGGTGGTTACCAAGAATATTAATTATTCCACTTATTGGTAAATACATTGATAGACTTGGAGTACGCCCACTTTCTATTTTATCTGATGTTATCAAATCAATAGGATGTCTATTTTTAGCTTTCAATGATTTTTCTTCAGACCTAATAATTGCAGTCGCATTTGGTATTGTGGGTAGCCTAATATCAATAGGAAACTCTCAAACTATTATTTCTTATGAGAAAATTATCTCATTAATAAGTTACAAAAAGGAATATCATGTTAATTTAATATCAAGAATGGACTTTTCTGGAATGATAGTAGGTCCATTGATTGGCATGATAATTATCGACTATGGGATTCGTACAGTACTTATCATTCCACTTTTACTTTATATTATTAATGCTCTTTTTTTTATTTTAAAGAAAAAAGAATTGAGCAATATGAAGCATGAAGATAATCAGAATGTTTCAGGTCAGGAAAATGGGCTGTTCAAACACCATTTTATCTATATTTTTTCTATACCAATATTGTTTTTAACCGTATTACTCGCCATTGGTAATAATATGTTTGATAGCATTATTGAATCGAGTGGTACGGCATTGATTGACAAAGAGATGGGGCTTCCTGCGAAGTATTTCGGTTTTATTGATGTTGCGGCTGGCCTTTGTGGTGTCACTGGAACCTATCTCTATAGTTCATTAACTCACTTTATTCAGCGGAAAAAACTTCTACTTAGCGCGGTTCTGATTATTACGGGGAGTTCGATTTTTTTAATATCATATCCTTCATCATTTATAATATTCGTTTGTTTCTACGCAATTTCTATTATTGGTAAAGTCTTTACAGGAAATATTTGTCGAATGGTACGTATAGAATGTATTCCGTCAAATTATTTTGCTGGAGTCTCATCTATTATTGTATTGCTTAATCAGTCTGTGCTCCCTTTTATTGGAATGGTTATATACTTTTTTGGCGATTCAACAACTGTTATTTATTATTTTATGTCAGTAGCAGTAATGATTTCTTTTATATCTGGCGTCTATGTTTATCGGCACATAGCTTCCTCTGTTTAAGCTCTAGAATTAAATCTTAAAAATAGATAAAGCCCCTTAACTAGCAAAAATGACTGGCTAATTAAGGGGGCTATTTATCACGGAATAAGCAAACTCGAACCTTGGGTTTTTCTTGATTCGATAGTGAGGTGAGCTTTTTGTGCATCTTTTAAAGCAAAAATTTGTGATTGCGGCACATCTACATTCACTTTTCCGCTTAAAATCATATCAAATAAGGCATTACTAGCTTGGTCTAGCTCAGCACGGTTAGTCACATAGACACCAAGTGATGGGCGAGTGACGTATAATCCGCCTTTTTGGTTTAAAATTCCTAAGTTTACACCGGTAACAGGACCAGAAGCGTTACCAAAACTCACCATTAAGCCGCGACGCTTGAGCGAGTCTAAAGAAGCAATCCATGTGGATTGGCCCACTGAGTCATACGCCACATTCACTTTCTCGCCATTAGTGATTTCTTTCACGCGAGCTGCAATGTCTTCTGTTTGGTAATTGATGACTTCCCATGCTCCGGCATCTTTGGCTCTTAACGCTTTATCTGCAGAACCCACCGTGCCTATCATCTTGGCGCCTAGCGCGTTTGCCCATTGGCAAGCTATCAACCCAACGCCACCTGCAGCGGCGTGGAACAGAAAGACTTCGTCACGTTTCAGTTGATATGTCTGATGGAATAAATAATAAACCGTCATGCCTTTTAATGAGCTGGCTGCGGCTTGTTCAAAGGTAATACCATCAGGAAGGTGTGCCACGGCACTTTCAGGGACATTATGGACTTCGCTATAAGCACCTAGAGGGCCTTGCGCATAAACGACACGGTCACCGGGCTTGAAACCTGTGACATGGGCACCAGTTTTCACAACAACACCTGCCGCTTCTGTACCAAGGCCACTTGGTAGCTTAGCAACAGGGTATAAACCGCTGCGAACATAGGTGTCGATAAAGTTAATCCCGATAGCACGGTTTTCTATTTGAATTTCATTATCTGCTGGGTTTGCTGGGGAATAATCTACTAAGTTAAGTACATCAGCGCCGCCATGTTGCGCGAATTCAATACGTTTTGCCATGACAATCTCCAATAAGGACTATTCATTTTAATTACAATAACAATCGTTTTATCATAACGCCATGTTTCAATCAGAAGAATTATAGGTTTGTGCTTTCAGTGATGTATTTTATCTTGTGATTACTTTGCGCAAAGACGCAAAGAAAACCACAAAAAAATAAGATTGGCGTATACTAAGCGCAGATCGTTAATTATAGACTTGGATATTAATGTATGGCTAAAAAACCCTCATCAAATTTCAAAACGGATGCCCCACGAGACCACCAAATGGAAGGGTTAAAACTTCCACCACATTCTCTCGAAGCGGAGCAGTCTGTTTTAGGGGGGTTAATGTTAGATAACGAGCGTTGGGATACCGTTTCTGAACGTGTGACTCACGCTGATTTCTTTAGCCGCCCCCACCGTACCATTTTCTCACAGATGCAATTTTTGCTTGAGCAAGGCAAACCTATTGACCTTATCACCTTATCAGAATCACTAGAACAGCAGGGTGAGTTGGATAGCGTCGGTGGTTTTGCTTATTTGGCTGAGCTATCTAAAAATACGCCAAGTGCGGCGAATATTAATGCTTATGCAGACATCGTCCGCGAACGTGCGATTGTTCGCGATATGATTTCAGTCGCTAATGAAATTGCAGATGCAGGTTATGATCCACAAGGGCGAAGCAGTGAAGATCTCCTCGATTTAGCCGAAACCAAAGTATTCCAAATCGCTGAGTCAAGAGCGAATAAAGACGAAGGGCCAAAAGGTATTGAAGCCATTTTGTCTGAAACTGTTGAAAAAATTGAGCAACTTTACCAACAACCGCACGACGGTGTTACTGGGGTTTCAACAGGTTACCAAGACCTCGATAAAAAAACCGCAGGTTTACAAGGTTCTGATTTAATTATTGTGGCCGCGCGTCCATCGATGGGGAAAACCACTTTTGCAATGAACTTGTGCGAAAACGCGGCGATGACGGAAGAAAAACCTGTTTTAATCTTCAGTTTAGAGATGCCAGGAAACCAAATCATGATGCGTATGTTGGCATCATTATCCCGTGTTGACCAAACCCGTATTCGTACTGGGCAACTTGATGATGAGGATTGGGCGCGAATTTCAAGCACGATGGGTATTTTGATGGAAAAGCGCAATATGTACATCGATGACTCTTCGGGCCTGACTCCCACAGAGGTTCGTTCACGTGCGAGGCGTATTTATCGTGAACATGGTGGTTTAAGTTTGATCATGATTGACTACCTCCAATTGATGCGAGTTCCTGCTCTTTCTGACAACCGTACGTTAGAAATTGCCGAAATTTCACGTTCACTTAAGGCGCTAGCGAAAGAATTAAATGTACCTGTGGTGGCTCTGTCGCAGTTAAACCGTAGTCTTGAGCAACGTGCCGATAAGCGCCCTGTTAACTCGGATTTACGTGAATCAGGGTCTATCGAGCAGGATGCGGACTTAATCATGTTTATCTATCGTGATGAGGTTTATCACGATAATAGTGAGCTCAAAGGGGTTGCGGAAATCATTCTCGGTAAACAGCGTAATGGGCCGATTGGTACGGTGCGGTTGACGTTTAATGGGCAGTGGTCGCGCTTCGATAATTATGCAGGGCCAGCTTATAATGATGAGGACTAAATCCTCATCATAAATACTCGTCATATTTTGCGCTGTCACGGTGTTGGCTGCACTCGGCTACGCGAATCATATACTTATGTATGCTTCTTGGATTAGCTCAATCGCCGCCTAGCGACAATGCAAACTATTTAGAGTATTAAAGTTAAACTAGTTTGAATAATTTTTTCTTTATACAGAAACAAGATCGAATGGAAATTGATATTTTTTAGCGTATAACAAATAGAGAATATATTGGGCTGCCAAAGGGCAGCTTAATTTTTAGCGGGTTTAGAGAAAAAGAACGAGGAAACAATGAAAGCGGCAACCGCATTGATAAACCGCCGCGCTCTGCGACACAACTTGCAACGGGTGAAAGAAATTGCACCAAATAGCCAGATGATTGCAGTTGTCAAAGCAAACGCTTATGGTCATGGGTTAGTAGGGGTTGGTCAGGCAGTAGAAGAGCTGGTGGATGGCTTTGGTGTGGCAAGACTCAATGAGGCGCTACTATTACGGCAGCACGGTGTGATAAAACCGATTGTTTTACTGGAGGGTTTTTTTGAACAATCTGACTTGTTGTTAATGGCAGAACACCAGATTGACACCGTGATCCACTGTATAGAACAGCTTGAAATGCTAGAAGCTACCAAATTACCCTATCCTCTTAAAGTTTGGATGAAACTGGATACAGGTATGCACCGCCTTGGCATACTTCCTAAAGATGCCGAAGGCTTTTATCAACGTTTACAACGCTGCCAGCAAGTTCAGCTCCCTATCAATATTGTTAGTCATTTTTGCCAAGCGGATGCCCCCCATTTACCGACAACTGAAAAACAAATTGCCTGCTTTAAACAGTTTATTGACGGTAAAGAGGGTGAGAAATCCATTGCCGCCTCCGCAGGAATTTTACTTTGGCCAGAAGCTCACTATGACTGGGTTCGTCCAGGGATCATGATGTATGGCGCTTCGCCACAAGAAGGGAAAAGTGCAGAAGACTTCGGTTTGCTTCCTGTGATGACACTAAAATCAACATTAATTGCGGTTAGGGAACATGCGGCAGGACAATGTGTAGGTTATGGTGAAACATGGTGTAGTGACAAAGACACACTGCTTGGTGTTGTTGCAATCGGCTATGGTGATGGTTATCCACGTAACGTACCTTCAGGCACACCGGTGTTAATTAATGGGCGAAAAGTGCCTATTGTTGGGCGAATTTCCATGGATATGACAGTGGTGGATTTGGGACTAAATGCCGATGATAAAGTGGGGGATGACGTTATTTTGTGGGGAAATCAACTACCGGTTGAAGAAATTGCCACACAAACAGGCATTATCAACTATGAGTTACTGACGAAGTTAACCTCTAGAGTTGCAATGGAATATGTAGACGAATAGCCAGCAAAGGGTTATTTTCAGATAACAACGTAAAAATGGCGCTAAATATGGCAAATCATCGCTTGGTTTATTTAGCGTAAAATAATGATTAGGAGATGTCCTGTGTTCGAACATGTTGATGCTTATCCGGGCGACCCAATTCTGTCGTTAATGGATGAATTTAATAAAGACTCTCGTGAAAATAAAATTAATTTGAGTATCGGTCTTTACTATGATGGTGACGGGAAAACCCCTGAACTGGCGACAGTCGGTACGGCAAAAGCGGCGTTAAATAAACTGCCTGCAAGCGCATCACTGTATTTGCCTATGGAAGGTTTGAAAGATTACCGTACTGAATTACAAAAATTAGTATTTGGTGAGGATTGCCCGCTAATTGCACAGGAACGTATCGCTACCGTCCAAACGATTGGTGGTTCTGGTGCGTTAAAAATTGGTGCTGATTTTTTACATCAATATTATCCCGATTCCGAAGTGTGGTGCAGTGACCCAACTTGGGAAAACCATGCCTCTATTTTTTCAGGTGCGGGAACAAAAGTGCATTACTACCCGTACTTTGATGAAAAAACCAAAGGCGTTAAATTTGATGAGATGCTAGCGACATTCAAACAATTGCCTGCTAATAGCATCATCCTAATGCACCCGTGCTGTCATAACCCAACAGGCTCCGACCTGACTCCTGCACAATGGGATGAAGTCACTAAGGTAGCATTAGAACGCAAATTGATCCCATTTTTAGATATTGCTTATCAAGGTTTTGCAGAAGGCATTAATGAAGATGCTTATGCTATCCGAGCGATGGTTAAAGCTGGCTTACCCGTGTTTGTCAGTAACTCATTTTCTAAAATCTTTGGTATCTACGGTGAACGTGCAGGTGGGCTTTCTGTGATCTGTGAAAACCAAGATGAACGTGACCGTGTGTTAGGCCAGTTAAAAGCGGGTGTTCGCCGTTTATATTCTAGCCCGCCATCTAATGGTGCAAAAATTGTTGCTGCGGTATTAACCAACAGCGCTGAAAAAGCCAAATGGTTAGCGGAAGTGGAAGAGATGCGCTTACGTATTTTAGACATGCGTACGGTATTGGTCGATGAGCTAAAAAAAGCATTACCAAATCAAAATTTCGATCACTTATTAAAGCAGCGCGGCATGTTCAGCTACACTGGTTTTTCTAAAGAGCAAGTGGCTCGCCTGAAAGACGAATTTGCGGTTTACTTGGTTGGAACTGGCCGTGTTTGTATGGCAGGTGTCAATCGCCATAATGTTAAACGCATTGTTGAAGCATTTGCTGCCGTTAGCCAATAATTCTTAGCTATCGTAATAATTATCAGGGAACAAAATGCTCCCTGATAATCTTCTTACTTATTTTTTAATGGCCTTTCTACTTAGTAGCCGCGTTCTAAAATCGTTTTTAAGAACCGTGCGGTGTGAGATTTTTCACACTCAGCCACTTCTTCTGGTGTGCCTGCAATTAAGATTTCACCGCCGCCACTACCCCCTTCAGGGCCTAAATCGACAATCCAGTCCGCTGTCTTAATGACATCAAGGTTGTGCTCAATCACCACAATGGTGTTTCCTTGGTCACGAAGCTGATGTAAAACGACTAAGAGCTGTTGAATATCAGCAAAGTGCAGGCCAGTTGTTGGTTCATCCAAAATATAGATAGTTTGCCCTGTACCGCGTTTAGATAACTCTTTAGCTAATTTCACACGCTGTGCTTCACCACCAGAGAGCGTCGTCGCTGATTGACCGAGGCGGATATAGGATAAACCAACGTCCATCAGCGTTTGTAACTTGCGGGCAAGGGCAGGTACGGCATCAAAAAATTCACGAGACTCTTCGATGGTCATATCCAGCACTTCATGGATATTTTTACCTTTATATTTAATTTCTAGCGTTTCGCGGTTATAGCGTTTGCCTTTACATTGGTCACAAGGGACATACACATCAGGCAAGAAGTGCATTTCAACCTTAATAACCCCATCACCTTGGCAAGCTTCACAACGACCGCCTTTAACGTTAAAGCTAAAACGCCCTGGGTTATAACCACGAGTCCGAGACTCAGGCACACCGGCAAATAGTTCACGCACAGGTGTAAACACACCAGTATAGGTGGCAGGGTTCGAACGTGGTGTACGGCCTATTGGGCTCTGGTCAATATCAATGACTTTGTCAAAGTGCTCTAAACCTTCTACATCTAAATAAGGGGCAGGGGTGATGGTTGTCGCCCCATTTAATTGGCGTTGAGCAATAGGGAATAGCGTATCGTTTATCAGTGTTGATTTACCTGAACCAGACACGCCAGTGATGCAGGTAAATAACCCAACAGGGACTTTTAACGTCACATTTTTCAGGTTATTACCCTTTGCCCCAAACACCGTCAGCATTTTATCTTTATTAATTGGAACGCGTTTCTGTGGGATATCAATTCTGCGCTCACCACTTAAAAATTTACCAGTGAGTGAATCAGGGTTTGCGACAATATCTTCCAGTGTTCCTTGGGCAACAATTTGCCCACCATGCACCCCAGCACCCGGGCCGATATCAATCACATGGTCTGCGGCGCGGATCGCGTCTTCGTCATGTTCAACGACGATCACGGTATTTCCTAGATCACGCAGGTGGATCAAGGTTTCAAGTAAGCGGTCATTATCACGTTGGTGTAAGCCAATTGAAGGTTCATCAAGGACATACATCACTCCCACTAAACCAGCACCAATTTGGCTTGCTAAACGAATGCGTTGTGCTTCGCCACCAGACAAGGTGTCAGCAGAGCGTGAAAGTGTCAGATAATTAAGCCCAACATTGACGAGAAATTTCAGGCGATCGCCAATTTCTTTTAAAACTTTTTCTGCGATTTGAGCGCGCTGGCCTGTGAGTTTTAGATTTTGGAAAAACTCCATTGCGTGGCCAATGCTGTAATCTGCGATTTCAGGCAATGTCGTATTTTCAACAAATACAAAGCGCGCCTCTTTACGTAAGCGCGTCCCATGGCAAGAGACACATGGACGGTTGCTGATATATTTCGCTAATTCTTCACGGACAGCCGTTGATTCTGTTTCTTTATAACGGCGTTCCATATTATTGAGCACGCCTTCAAAAGGGTGCCGGCGCACAGTGATGTCGCCACGGTCATTACGGTATTTAAACTCAATCGTTTCTTTGCCTGAACCATATAAAATAATTTTTTGAATGGCAGGACTCAGAGTGTCATAAGGCGCTTCCACATCAAATTTATAATGCTCAGCTAATGACATCAGCATTTGGAAATAGTAAAAATTACGGCGATCCCAACCCCGAATTGCACCACCTGCTAGTGAGATTTCAGTATTTTGAATGACTCTTTCGGGATCAAAAAACTGCTGAACACCTAAGCCATCACAGCTTGGACAGGCCCCTGCAGGGTTGTTAAAAGAAAATAGGCGAGGTTCAAGTTCCACCATACTGTAGCCGCAAACAGAGCAGGCAAAATTGGCAGAAAAAACCAGTTCTTCTGCATTCGCATCATCCATATCCGCGACAATTGCGGTACCGCCAGAGAGTTCTAGTGCGGTTTCAAAGGATTCGGCTAAACGCTGAGCAATATCATCACGAATTTTAAAACGATCGACAATGACTTCAATCGTATGTTTTTTCTGTAATTCGAGCTTTGGTGGATCGGATAGATCGCAAACTTCCCCATCAATTCGGGCACGGATATAGCCTTGGCTGGCTAAGTTATCGAGTAACTTAACGTGCTCCCCTTTACGTTCTTTAACGACAGGAGCAAGTAGCATCATTCGGCGATCGGTGGGTTGAGCCAGAACATTATCGACCATCTGGCTAACAGTTTGAGCCGCAAGCGGTATGTCGTGATCAGGGCAGCGAGGTTCACCAACACGTGCAAATAATAGCCGCAGATAGTCATGAATTTCTGTGATGGTTCCGACCGTCGAACGTGGGTTATGTGAAGTGGATTTTTGTTCAATCGAAATTGCAGGGGATAACCCTTCAATATGATCGACATCCGGTTTCTCCATTAAAGAAAGAAACTGGCGAGCATAAGCAGATAAAGATTCAACATAACGGCGCTGACCCTCTGCATACAGGGTATCAAAAGCTAAAGATGATTTCCCTGAACCAGATAACCCAGTAATAACAATGAGTTTGTCGCGAGGGATGATGAGATTGATGTTTTTCAGATTATGCGTGCGTGCGCCGCGGACTTCGATATTATCCATTTACCACTTCCCGGATGATTTGATATTGAACAATCGCAAGAGACTATTATCACATATTTATGGCTGAATGGATATACAGTATTTCCTATTCGTCATATTTCAAACGGTGGCGTTGTTGGCTGCTCTCAGCTACGCAGGTCACATACTTTTGTATGCTCCCCGCGATATCTTCGCTTGCCGCCTAGCCACAGCTTGAACTATTTAGAATAGGTTCTGCTCATCATATTTCAAACCGTGGTGTTGTTGGCTGCTCTCAGTTACGCAGGTCACATACTTTTGTATGCTCCCCGCGATACCTTCGCTTGCCGCCTAGCCACAGCTTGAACTATTTAGAGTAAGATTTTAATGGTGAAACAGAAAAACAGAAAAACAGAAAAACAGAAAAACAGAAAAACAGAAAAACAGCGATCTGAATTTATCGAAAAGATAGATGCGGTGTGTATTATTTTGTGTCTATACTGACAAAAGCACTATGGAATTTCACTAAAAGCTGGAAAGCGTTTCGCAAATTAACAAGCTTAATTTCAAATATTGGTGCAAATCAGCTCTGTCGTGGTAAACTTCACGGCTAATCCAGAGATTAAAATTCAATGCATCAGGAGTAATAAATGGCCAGCAGAGGCGTAAATAAAGTAATTCTTATCGGTAACCTAGGACAAGATCCAGAAATCCGTTATATGCCTAACGGCGGAGCTGTGGCAAACCTGACTCTGGCAACTTCTGAAAGTTGGCGTGACAAGCAAACCGGTGAGATGCGTGAAAAAACCGAATGGCACCGCGTGGTTATTTTCGGCAAATTAGCGGAAGTGGCGGGTGAATATCTGAAAAAAGGTTCACAAGTCTATATAGAAGGTTCTTTGCAAACACGTAAATGGCAAGATCAAAGTGGTCAAGACCGTTACACGACAGAAGTTGTTGTGAATATCGGTGGCTCAATGCAAATGCTAGGTGGCCGTGGCGGTGATGCACCATCACAAGGTCAAGGCGGCCAAGGCGGTTGGGGCCAACCTCAACAGCCTCAAGCAGCACAACAATTTAGTGGTGGCGGAGCTCCAGCCGCACGCTCATCAGCACCTGCTCCACAAACTAATGAACCACCAATGGATTTCGATGACGATATTCCGTTCTGAATGACATAAAGTGATTACTGTTAAATATTTCTTAAATTAGTCTAATTAACTAATTGGTTTTAAAGAATAAAAATGAAAAATTAAGCCCTTTGAGTGTGTAAACATTTGAAGGGCTTTTTCGTTTTATGTGACTTTGTGTTTTTATAAAATCGTATAACTTTAAAAGTTGTAAAGATAAAATTTTGTAGCTACTCTTATTTTGTCAATAAGGGTGGTGCAATGAAAATAGAGCTAGTCACACACGAAACGGGCGAACAGATACCAATGATGCTGGATGATTCTGGTATGCCAGTTGTCTTACCTAATGAGTTTATTCTTGCCAGACGCTCCCTCAGTACAAATACATTGGTTCGGAATTTGAGAGAGCTATCAGTGCTCTATCGCTGGCTGGATAAATCGAATTATGACCTATCTGCGAAATTGCTGGCTCAGAACTCATTCAACGAAGCAGAATTAAAAGGTGGCTTGGTCGAAGCGTTAAGAATTGATCAGGCCAATGGACGTATAAATTTAGTAGCGCCTAATACCTTTAATCAACGGTTAACGACTATTAGACAATTTATCAGTTGGTGTATGGACGTATTGATAAGCCAGTTGCCTTTGTCTTCCCTAGACTATGAACGTTTGAGAGAGCGAAAGTCATTCTTTCTAAAAATGTTGGAAGGCAGCTTTATGTCTGCCACACCAATGAAGAAAAGCCTTCGTAAGGGGCTAAATGAGGTAGAGGTTGACTTCCTGCTTGCCGTGTTGCATCCCGATGCTAAGCAAGGATTTGGACGAGATCCTGCTGTAAAGTTTAGAAACTATGTGTCTGTAGGGTTAATGTTGTTTTGTGGTCTAAGGCCAGGTGAACTGCTTAGCCTTAGGGTAGAAGATGTTCAAGTTGGTGCGATTTCGGCGATAAAGATTGAGCGTAGACCAGCAGACCCACTGGATGTGAGGCGGCCGAGGCCTCAAATAAAGCGTAATGGTAGACTTATTCCGATTGAGAGTCGGCAGTTTGCTTTTACATTAAATGAGTACATTATTACTTGGCGTGAAGTGCTTGAAAGCAAAAGTAACCATGAATCAGACTATTTAATCTTGAGTGATGAGGGGGCGCCCTTGTCACAATCCTCAATTACACAGTTTTTTCAGTTATTGCGAACGCAATATGTTGACCGTCTTCCTGAAAACTTAACGGCCAAGTCTCTTAGGCACACATTCTCATCCCGGCTTGAGAGGGTTCTTAGAGCTTCAGGAATGGATGAGCAGCGCAGACGAGAAGCGCTGGCCTTTCTGCGTGGCGATAGTAGTTTAGATTCACAAGATATTTATATTGCCCAAGAAGTGGAGGAGCAGGCGGTTAAGTCATTGAGGCGTTATCAGGCAGATATGATGTCCGAGAGGTAGCCAAAGTGAGTACGAACTTATCGAAAACACAATCTGTAGATCAGTCTTGGTCTGAGATGCAGATCTTGGTTACTCGAGAGGGGAAAACAATTGATATATCAGGCGATCAATGGTTGCTCCCCATAGTGATTCGTGGCCACTCAACACTCGATTTTGGCAAAGTCTCAAATTTACAGCTGAGAAATGCGTTGAAGCACTATGTGTCTGACCAAGTTAGGCGTACTTCAACATCCGCTGGATACAAAGTTTTTCGTGATGTATGGAGGCTCGTTCTTAGGGATTGGGGGAAAGATAATCAACCGGAAAGTGCTAAAGATCATCTTATTGATTTATTTGAAAACTCTATCAACATTCAGCGCACTCGGCACAAGCTTTGGACAATGTATATGCCAATTCGGTGGTATATCTGGTGTTCTGACAACATTTCAGATAGTACATTTTCAGATGCCTATGCCGCTGAACTTGAAGCAATGGTTATACCTGGAGGTCCAAAGGGTGAGGCCGTTAGGATGTCCGACCCCGATATGGGGCCATTACATAAATCCTTAGAGCTCCCTCTTTTGATTGCTGCGCTAAAAGAGGACAAGAGCCTAGAGTTTGAGCATCTCCAGCAAAAGGCTGTTATGGCTTTGTCACTAGCTTTCGGCCGAAACCCCGCAAACCTGACATACCTAAGGGAAGGTGATCTCGTTAAGCTTGATCCATCGAACGAAGACCCCTGTTATATCATTCGGATGCCGCGTATTAAGAAGAGATTTGTTAATCCTCGCGATGACCTGATGGATGAATATTTAGATCCCCATTTCGGAAGAATTCTAGAAAATCTTGTCGAGAAAAATAACTTAGTGCCTCTTAGCTTTAAAGGTAAAGACTTCTCTACCCCAGAGAATCGACCTCTTCTAATAAAAACAAGCGGTAACCGCGTTGCCATGCATTCTCTAGATTTAGAGCATATTTTCAATATGACGAGCGGGGATATATCTCGTTTAATTACAGCCTTTACAAAACGTCATAACATAATTTCCCCTCTTACTGGTGAATTAATGTATGTCACACCAAGGAGGTTACGATACACCTTGGCAACAGGCCTGGCGACAGAGGGTATCAGCAAGCGTGAGCTAGCCAGGATATTAGATCATACGGATACCCAGCATGTGGGGGTATATTTTGATGTTGCGGGAGCAGTTGTTGAGCATCTCGACAAGTCGATGGCAAAAGGATTCTCGAAGTACCTCAATTTCTTCAAAGGTAAGCTTATTGATAATGATGAAGACGCTATCAATGGTGAGCGAGATGACAAGCACCTGACGTTTGTCGATGAGCAAAATCCAGATGATCAGTCTGATATTGGTGTGTGTGGGGAGTCTAGTGTCTGCCACCTTGATCCTCCTTATTCATGTTATTTGTGCCCTAAATTTCAGCCTTATCGTCATGCTGATCATGAGCATGTTTTGGAGTGTCTTCTGGTCGATCGTGAAGAGCGTTTAAAAAAGTACGAGAATGCACGATTGGGCATACAGCTTGATGAGGTAATCGCTGCGGTCGCACAGGTGGCACAGCTTTGTGAAGAAGGAGGTAGCAATGTCTGATGGTCGCTCAAATCGTAAGGCCAAGGTTATTCCCTTCATTGATCGTCTTGAGCGCGATAGAAAGGCAAATACCCAGGCTTTGGTCGATAAAGCTAAGCTAATGAAGCTGGAAGGGTTTGAGTCGGTTTTTTGGGGTAATCCTGTGTGGCAAGTGAATGCTGGCCGCCTAGTCAAGCTTACGGGTAAAAACGCCAAAACTGCGTCGTTTGCTTTTACGCTTCCCCCTAAACTTGGCTCAGAACCTCTACGTCATGACTGGGAGGAGGTTGCCAAGGCATTACTGATTCTTCGATTCCACAGAAAACATCAATCAACACCCAATCAGCGTAACTTCATTACCGCTGTTGGGTATATCTCATTTGCAGCTAACCAACTGGGGCAGGAACTGACCAAACTCACGCCAGAAGCGCTAGACGATGCGTGTGGATTAATTTCAAAACACTACAGTGACACCACTGCCTACAACCTTCACAAGCATGTTGCAGAGTTCGCTGCACACTGTGATGCTAATGGTTTGTGCAGGGTGCTGTTACAGTATAAATATTCGAAGATGGTACGCCCAGTGAATACAGGAGGTCTGAATCATAAAAGGCTGGATGATCCTGAAGTTCTGGAGACCAAATCCGAGAAGCTTGTTGCTCCTGCCGTGTTTCGGGTTATCGGTGAGCTCTATTTGACGGTTCCAAAAGAACATAAATACAGATTGTATGTCCTGATATTGACTCTGCTTGCTTGTACTGGCCGCCGCTTTAGTGAGATTTCATTACTTCCGCTTCAAGAAGTTACGTTAGACCAAGACCAAAAAGCCTTCATAGAATATTTCCCTCGAAAGGCTAGTCTCGGTGATCTATTTACACCTAAAAGAAAACTCTACTTGCCATCAGAGGTCGTAACAATAGTTAAAGATGTACTTGATGAGGTACGCGCGGCAACAGATTCGGTGAGAATTACCGCACAGGAAATGCATCGTTCTAGCGGCCCCGATATTCGTTTTTTGAATAAAATTCCAGAGAAAAGAAAGTTATACATTGATGACCTGTTAAAAATGGGGATAAGCAGCAATACCATTTGTTCTACTGGATGGATTCGAAAGATTGGTCTTGTTTGGCAGGACCATGAGCGAGTGACCAAGCAAGGGAAAAAGCCAAATAACCCTATTTGCTACACAAATAAGGACGCTGTCAAAGCGTATTGTTTTAGAGACTTTTCTGAAAAACTACTACGAGCATTCCATATTGATCAATTTGGTAAAGAATACTATCTGAAAGATCTTTTATTTATTCGCTCATTGGGACTTTCTACTGGAAGCTATGCTCACTGGTTAGCTACAAGCTGTAGCCAGTCTATGTTCACCACATTTCTCCGTTATTTCCCTGATCTTGCTGCTGAATACGCTTCCAATAGTATCGAAGTAGATTTTACCAGTCACCACTTCCGCCACACGCTCAATACTTTACTTGATGAAGGTGGGTTAAGTGATCTTCTGCAAACCGAATGGTTTGGGCGAACCAATCCCAGGGACACCAAAGCCTATCAGCATACATCCCGCGAAAAACGTGCATTGATGCTCCGCGAAGATATCAAAAAAGGCTTGGTCGGTGGTCTATTGGCTGAGCAACTAAAAGTAGTTCCGGTAGAAGTACAGGATGCCATTCTTAAAGCACGCATTCAGGCTGTGCATGATGTCGGGACTGGTATCTGCGTCCACAACTTTTCTCAAACACCCTGCGAGCGCCATTTACAATGTTCGGCAGATTGTAAAGACTACGTGTGGGTCAAGGATGACAAGGGTAGGCTGGACGAGCAGAAGCGCCAATATGCCCTTACCGCATTGGCCCGAAAAAATGCAGAGAAACAGTTAAGTAGTAACAAGCCCAAAAAGAGCGCTGATTGGTTAGCTCATAACGATAAAAAACTCAAAACGCTGGCTGTGCAACTTGCTGATAACGGGGTGGAGCACTTTGATCCCGAACAATATTTAAACGAGGTAGAGCATGGTTAAGCGCTTCAGGCGCATGTCCGATAGTGACATCAATACAATCGTAGCTGATTTGGATCGCTGGGCACTTGGCGAGCTTGGAGCAAAACTCACCTGGGCTGTTCTAGAAGAACGTTTTGGCTTTAGTCGTCAGTCACTCCAAGCCAAATCTGAAATTAAAGCCGCTTATGACAATGCCAAACAAGCATTGTCGGGTGGCCTCGTGAAAACCAAAGCGCAGGCAACGAAAGAGGCGGAAGAGCTTCAGGTAGAGGTGGATCGCCTCAAAGCGGAACTAGAAGCCTACAAGAGAAAAGAAGCTCAATGGTTACGCCGCTGGCAGCAAATCGCCTTTCATGTGCGGCAAAAAGGCATACAGATGGCTAGCGTTGATCAAACTCCGCCAAAAGGGGGGGATCTTCCTTCAAATACTGAGGTAGCTCGAATATTACGTCCTTTCGACAAAAAAATGCCGCCTTCGGGAAGAACATAATGTTAACTGTTGATGAGGTTTACTTTTGGAGTGGAAAGGATGATTTATTGAATAAGGAGTGTTTTCGAGTCTTATGAAAGTTAAAAATTCTGCGATTATCTATACGGGATATGATTATCAAACGCTGCAGGGAGTTAAACTGCTTGCGGAATGGCTTCATAGCCCTACTCAGTATGCCAGGGTAGCATTTGAAGCCGACACAGATAGCAATGAAACACCTGAAGGTATAGATGATGTTGTTTGTGAACGACCAAATGGCATTAAAGATTTTTGGCAAGTTAAATTTACCCCTTCTCCTGAGAAGGATGAAAACTGCCTTACGTGGGATTGGTTGTTAAAAATCTCAGGTAAAACAGCTAGATCTCGTTCCATTCTTAAAAAGCTCTACAATGCCATTAATGCTGTGCCAGCTGAAAAGCTTGGGGATGTTGTTCTATTGACCAATAAGCGGCCGGACAGATCTATGGAATCCTGCCTGCGTGGTTCTAAAATAGACTTTAATCAGGTTGATGATGACTCACAACAAGAGATCATCCGACAATTAGGAAGCCACGAAGCCGCTATATTTCTTTTTTCGAAGTTGACCGTCCAACATAGTGATGGAGACTACCTTACGATAAAGCGTAGTGTTCGAGCTGGGCTTTTGAAGTTTTCCGACGATACAGGCGTTGAGCGGCTTGTCGCAAGAGCACGTGAATGGGCAATGTTTCAGAATAATCCTCCAGAAAATGGTTGGATTTATCTTCATCATGTTAGAGAAGTTTTATCGCCAAAAAGACCGGAGCCCATACCTGAAATATTCTCAGTACCTGAGGATTATTGCCTCCCTGATTCAGATTTTCACAATGATCTACTTGCTCGAATTAGCCGTTCAAAAGGCGAAGTCATTACGTTAACGGGCAAGCCTGGTGTTGGAAAAAGTACGTATCTATCGTTTCTATGTCAAGAATTGGAAGATCAGGAAATTCCGCTATTACGTCATCACTATTTTTTATCGTTGGTCGATACAACTGAAGACAGACTAAGCCCAAGAATCGTTGCTGAATCCCTGCTACATCAAATCAATAGCTTTCACAAAGAAGCCAATGCAAGAACATCCCATCCTGAAAACCTGCGTGATGCGCTGGTAACCTGCGCAAGTTATTACAAACACAAGGGGAAACCCTTTGTAGTATTAATTGATGGGCTGGATCATGTGTGGCGAGACAATGCCAAAAATAAAAAGCCATTGGACGAAACCTTCAGACAATTGCTACCTACAACAGAAAACTTAGTGGTACTTGTTGGAACGCAGCCAGTTGACGATGAATTACTCCCTCACACATTGCTTACTCATTCACCTAAGAATGAGTGGCACTGGTTGCCTGAAATGTCTGGAAATTCGATATACGAGTATTTAAAACTTCATATTGAATCTGGTCGATTATTCTTAAACTGTCATGAGGATCATGTGGATGAAGAAATTCAGAAAAGTGCCGGCGCGTTATTAGAAGCTACAAATGGCTATCCTCTGCATGTGATCTATTCCTCTGAGTATCTGTCTCATCATGGATTAGCACTTTCTTCCTGGCAGATTGAGAAGCTTCCTCCATGCTCCGATGGCAATATTACTACTTACTATTCCGAGCTTTGGCGTAACTTAAATTATAGACAAAAGGATGTCCTTCACCTGTGCAGTGGTTTTCAGTTTGCGTGGCCGAGACAGGCAATTGGTACTGTTGTAAAAGATAATCACGAATATGCACCGAGTGTAGATGCAGTTGCACACATGCTGTCAGAAGGAGTTTGCGGCGTAAGGCCTTTCCATGAAAGTCTAGTGGTATTTGTGCGAAATCAGGAGGAGCATCAGGAGCGAATAAACGCATTACTGCCATGTGTCTGCGAATGGTTGAGTTTGAGCGCCCCAATACATCTCAAAGATAATTGGCTTTGGTCGAGTTTGGCTCGGGGGGGCGACTCTTCGGAGTTACGACAGGGTGTTACTCGAGACTGGGTACTTGATAAGCTTATTACTGGAATGCCGGTGAAATCATGCATTCGACTATTATCTGAGGCAGAAACTTATGCATTTCAGAATCTTGAGTATGCAGAGGCATATCGGCACAGAGCACTAAAAACTAGGCTTATCAACGGTCCTGAGTTTCAGACATGGGATTCCACTAACCTGGAAACGTTCTCTCTAATAATCGCTGACCAGCCGTCTCTGAATGAAATAATCTCTGGACAAAACGAGTATTCACCAACCAAATTATCAATATTGGCAAATGCATTATGGTATAGAGGGGCTGTTGATCAAGCAGAGCTATTATCGCAGAAGGCTATTGATCGATATCGGGCTAGAACCAAACTTTTGTCTTCACGACACTCTCAGGATAACGAAGCTGAAGCTGCTATATTGATAAAAGCAGGAGTATTAACTGACAGCCTTAACTACGATTTGATTTTTGAAGAAGGAAAATTCTCTAATTGGCCCGATGGATATGTGGCTAGTTTTAGGCGTGCATGCCGTACAAAAAAAGATCTGGGTCTGCTCTTCAGGGCTTGGCAATGTTTACCCCGTAATTCAAATCATATCGGTCAAATCGAACTCGATGCAATTAGATTAAGCATTATAGAGGGTGCGGATATTGCTCGTAGGCCAGAATATAGCGCTTTTTCCTCACAGATGTTATCTCAGTTTTTAGATATATTCTCTAAGAAAAAATTTGCCAGTATTAAGACTCACCATTTTGATGGCCCGTCGGCAACGGTCTTCAAAGTTGAAAAGACTGACGGTTATCATAGCTGGTTTTTTTCTTCACTTTGTATCAGGTTAAGTGCGGAAGGCGACTTCTCTTGGTTACCAGTTAGTGCAACATCAGATCGAACGGATGTGTCAGATCATTATGAATTTCTTAATGAGTTTTCAGATTGGATCGCAAATGAACTTTTAGCAGGGAACACATTAAACTTTGATGTAGTTTGTACGATGTTTCCGTCGGGGCCAATATTAGATGATGTTCATTGGGAGACACGAAGAGCTGATATAGCTCTAAAGCGCGATTGGATTGAAATTGCGGCCGATTGTCACCTGATAACAACCAAATCTGAAGTTTCGCGTGATGAGTTAAAGCAAATCATTGACTCTGGTGTGTTCAGAGTTGACTGGCTGCGGTCATGGTATAAGGAGGTAGGTCTCAAACTGTTAGACGATGATGCAGTTGCACTGCTCATTGAACTCGAAGAGGATCGACAGTTAAATGAGCTAGAAGAAACAATTGAGAATTCTAATGCTTACCTTGAACTCGCTCAAATAGCATTCCAACACGATAATCTAGCCCTTTTTGAAAGGTGTTTGAGAAAAACATGGGATTTTGTGCTCGGTTACGGGCATCACAAAGATCCTACCATATTTGATGTTTTGACAGCTGTGGAATATCTTTCTGAAGCTGATCCTGATTCTGCGCTGGAAATATTAGAGCGTATATCATCGATCGTTTTCAATATATCCAAGTTTACCGACGGAGATGAAACTAGGCACTCTAAGCACTCTATATCTTCGTTGTTAGCAAGATTAAACCCACAAACAGCTGCTTCAGTTTATGAGCAGGAGCTCAGTGATGGCGAGTGGTATTATGCTGAAGAGACAATTTTAAGATTGCTTGAAAGGTGTGACCTTTCTTCGCCCATAACTAAACATTTATATCTGACAGGGTTGCACTCGAGCTGTTACCAAATTCTTAGAGCAAAGATTGAACAAGGAAATCCACAGGCCATTCATATCAGTGATGAAATAGAGAGCTTACTTGGTATTAAAGTTCAAAACATGACTGAAGATAAGCGTTCATCAACTGATGAGCTTGATGAAAAAATTTCGTTGCAGCCATCGGATTATCCGCCTGACAAGTTTGAAGAGTTGACTGCGGCACTCAAGGGAAAATTCAGTACTGGTGAATTTTGGAAGACCTGGTACAAATATTGGTGTACTCAAGGTAAGGAACCTGATTTATTAAAACTGCTCATTCCACAGGCGCATAGTTTTATTGATCGTTTTGATGAAAAGCGATATTTGTTAGATCTTCTTTTTTTTAGTGCGAGAGGACTAGAAGGTAAAACGAAAGCCTTTGATCTTTTGGTTGCGGCTCACAAGGCAATGGGAGGGTGGTCTGATTGGTATGAGAGTTCAGAAAATAGTCTCAATCGACTTAAGATTGTTGCAGAACAATACCCTAAAAAAATCGACGAATTTATTAAATTAACAACATCACAACCGAATAATTGGAATGATAGGTTTGGCAAATTAATTATTCCGAATGATAAGTTAGTTTTTTTGCTTTCTCATGGTGGTAGGAAAGATGAGGCACTTAAGCTTACGTTAGATATGGTTACAAGTTTAGAAGAGAGCGTCCGCAATCTTCAACTTGCAAAGCCGGCTTGGGATTGGCGTCGCGATGACTCTCTCGAAGAAGCGATGCTCAAAACTTTAGTTTCAAGGCTTAAGTTGCCTATACCTTCTGTAAAACTATGGGTGATAGAACAGCTTTCACGACTTTTAATAGCTCAACATCCAAGAGTTGAAGAATTATTAAAGGAAGACTTAGCAAGTAGGAAGCAAGAGTCTGAGTGCGTAGAAGTATTGTGTGTATTTTTTATTGCGAAGTGTAAGGGGTATATTTGCCCAAATAATCTCGGAAACTACATAAAAGCAAGGTCCGTACTGTCAGATATAATATTATCTGAATTGCTACCTACCTCAGTTGAACGCGGACAGTATGCTTATCCATTTGCTCCTTTTATTATTTTGGATCATGACAATACCAGATTCGAGTATTATCAGGGAAGTCATGTTCCTCGTGTTTACTATTCTTGGCTGAAAAAAGAAACAAAAAGAACCAGTTTACCTTTAATAGAGCACTACCAAACTGAGTGGAACAATACATTCAAGTATCAACCATCAAAAGCAACAACCATTGATTACTTTTTTAGCGCTGATAGACAACGGTCTACTGGGCAATTCTATACACAAGCAAGTCATCGAGGTCGTTCCGCATATCTGAGAACAATAGACCTAGCCAAAGAATTTTACGGAATGCCTGATTCTTATGCGGAATATCTTTCCATACCAGCACTCCCCATCGAGCCTGCATATATGGAGCTTCGTCCTCAAAAACCAAAATGGTTACCGGTTTGGAATAATCATAATTCCCCAAATGAAGCTAATTTGATCAACTATGTTAAAGAGGGGTTATCTAATTTCAAACAGATAGATGACACTAATGACCTTTTAGCATTTTCATTACCTATAAGAATTGACGGCAATAATTGGGTTGATCTGACGGTTGTAAAGGTGACTACAGAAATTGATCTTACGCCTGATATACAGGTAAGAGAGCGCTCCGGTTGCTTGGCTGTTGGTGATCTTTTGAATAATGAGCTGTCTTATGAATTTGATAATAGTCAGATGTCCGCAGTTCCTACAATGGCTGTCACTACGTTTCCGTTTATGAGGTATGGACATTGGCACTCCGATCTTGAATCACGAGGGTTCTACATTCCAAAATGTAACATTGATGGTAAAAAAATTGTTGGTTCATCTTCCGATGGTTTGTTTAGTTACTTTGTCCATGAATCTCAAGTTGGTTTTTCATCTTTCTGGTATAACGATTGGCAACCTATTCATCCCAAAGGAATTCGTTCATTTTGTGGCTCTTATACCGTAGTAAACAAGGAAAGAATCGAAGAATGGCATAGCTCAAGTGAAACAGAACGTAAGAGTTGTTATTTATGTAAGGCGATTCTGCTTACAGCTGAAGATAACTTTAGGGAGTTTAATGAACAAGAGATTGAGTTTTTTATATGTTGATTTATATAACTCATATTGCACTGCTATATTGGCAAAGTTGTCGAAGCCTTGGCCGAGGTCATGTGATACTCAGATCTATATACTTTGTCGGATTTAGGAAGCAACACCAGCTTGACTGAAGCTTAAGCAGAGAAGCATTAACTTTCACATGTGAAAGTTATAGAGTAACAACTTAAGTCTCTGGTGTGAGCTAGTAAATATGATCCGCATGACGGATGGTCAGAGAGACGAGGTGGAGTTTGTCTCCACCTTTCTAAAAACTGCTTTGTCGCGAAAGTGGTTCAAGTAGAATCAATGGTGCCTTGAGGTCTCTCCTCAATGAGGCCTTCTCAAACCTTGGACAAGTTCTATAATTGTCGGTTTTCATACGGGGAAAAAACCTAATCGGCCAGGGATACCTTTAGAACCAACAAATTCAGTAAAATTCAATATATTTAAGGTCTCTAAACTTGGTTCTTCATTCTCTAAAATAAGAATCTGTCCTGGTTCGGTACGGTTTGCTAACCAAGCATAAAAGCGGTCTTTAACACTTTCATCAAGAAGTTCTTCGCCGTCACTGTTAGTTCCATGCTTGGGATCTTTATACGTCACTACTGGAGAGTCAATAATAGTAAAACCCAGATGTGGATGTCCGTTCACCATAGCTCTCTCCATTAATGCAACCATATAAGCTGTTAGAAAAATACCTCTCTTTCCTTTTCCATAGGATGTACGCCTACGCTGATTAATATCAATGTCAGAAAGGCTATCATCAAAATAAACAGAATCTACGCTAGGCACCCCCCAAGTATCTAATAGTGTTTTGATTCTTTTGCATAGTACTGTCGAACTTTCTGACATATTTCTATTAACAGTTTGCTTTTTGCGCTTACTTTTTTCTTTCATCTCAGCCAGCCGAATCTTAAGGTTTTCAACCCTTAATAAATCAGCAACCGCCATAGACAGTGTTACTTTACGATCTGAAAGAGTCTCTAAGCCGTACTTTATATTAAGACTTTGTGGCGATAGAAGTGCTTCTTGTTTTTGTTCATTTTCTAGAGCTTCTCTAGAATTTCTTTGCAGTGCGTTAGATATTTCATCAAGTCTTATGAGAACATCATTTAAAGCCTCCTTCAATCCATCACGTAATCCTGAGATTTTTTCATTCTCTGCATGTGCAGCTAAGCGAAGCATTGGTGTCTGAGTATCTTTATCTTTGTGACGTAACTGGTGTTGGATGTCTGTATAGCAAAGAGGACATGGTCGAATATCAAAACTATCAGCTATTGATGCGGCAGTTGATATAGCTTGTAGTCGTTGTTGATCGCTTACATATTTTTTATCAAGCAACTGAAATCTATTTTCTGCCTCTTTTAATGCTGCTAACTCCTGAGATAGTTGTCGCCTTTCTTTATCAATTATTAAGCGGTTATTTCTAAGCTCGGCAAGTTCGGAGGCATGACCTCTTATATGAGCTGTGATGACCCCAATCTCAGCTGTCACTTTAAGCAAACTTTCCTGAGCATCTTTCAGTGATAGGTCATTAGGTATGTCCGCAAGTAAGTTATTGATCTGTTGGTTAATTGCCTCGATATGTCCTTTTGCAATATTCCGATCGTTTGTTGATGCAGGAAGAACCATTTCGGAATCATCTGAACCACTTAAGATCATAGCTAGTGCAGACTTGTTTCGAGTTTTCAGATTGGTATCTTTACCTTCAAATGAAACATTGTCTAATGTTTCAATCTCATCAAATATGCTAACGCGACGAAGATCTCCTGCCGTCAAATTGCCAAGCTTTCCTGCCTTAATCAGTATCTTTACTCCTGCAGTTCCACACCATGTCTGAAGCAGGTCACTTATATTTTTTTCAATTGCAATTTCACCTTGAGGAGGATTCTCATGCAAGCCCTCATACACAGCTTCTTCACCATTAAGTAGGTCTCGAAATAATGTGAAATAGTCGCCATTGGATAGTACGATTTGAACTGCTGCCCTAGTATATCCATCCGAGAAGCCAACACCTTTAGGCTTTTGACCTCCACCAAAGCAATATCTAAAACATTCGACAATGTAAGATTTTCCTGTATCAGTGGGACCAAAAACTAAATGAGATTTTCCATTTAGTGTAAGTTTTGCCGGCACTTTTCCTGGCCCAGTCACCACCAATTCATGAATACTAATTGTCATAGAGCAGTTCCTTTGTTTGTTATTGGAAGGAACTCTGTGCCCCATAAGGTGCCGCGCATTCCAAATATTTTTTCGAGATTTTTCTCATCCATATCACCTAACGCAGACGCTACCCATTCACAGCGCTTGTATAATTCTCGAGAGTATTCTCCGCCAATCAGACCAACTAAGGCCGGACCATTCTCACCAAGCTGGAAACTAATACCACCATCATCAGCCTGTACATCAATGAATGACCGTTGCGCCATCAAATATAACCCTTCTTCAATTATCTCTCTCCTACTGACGTATTCTCCACCTCGCAGCGGAACTGGCGTATGTAGGCTTTCTGGGCCGTTTAGATCTGCCGAATAGATTGCGGCATAATCGAAATAAACTAGGCGCTGTAAATCAACTTTTTTAGGATATAGAGCCATCAACAAATGCACCATTCTGAGTCCAAGCTCAAATGGAGTATTAAATACATCACTCATCTTCATCCACCCATTTTACTCTACCCTGATTTGCAAGATGGTGGCAGGTTCCTCCGAGGTCGCCTGCTTGTAATCGCCCACTTAAAGGGTTAGAGGTTACCTGTAATGTGTTTGCAGTATTTAAAACCTCTTTTAGTCTTGTGAGGCCATTCTCATGCGGATAATTTAAGGAGCTACCTATCCCTATCTCGACTTGGTTCTTCAAATCATCAAATGCTCCTGGAAGCTTGTCTCTACTAAAACGGTTAAGACCTTCCGCGCTGTAAAAAAGCATTCGCTGTGCTTTAAAATGTGATTGATACCTTTTAGGAATGTCAGTCAGATGAGATAGTTCAATGTGATCTAACTCCTGATAGACATCAAGAAGTGCTTTGACGAATTGATGCTCATTGGTGTCAGGATTTTTTGGCATAATTGGGTTGGGCTGTCGAGCAGGTAAAACGCCAAACATCTCCCAGTGTTTGCATGATCGAGAGTGTATTTCTAACAGATCAGCGGATGGCTTTACCTTGAAAACCTCAAAAGGAAAGTTCTGAATAAATAGATCTAGTTCTGGAGTGAGATCTTTTTTGAATGTTACGAAATTTCCAGACTTATCTTTCCATTCCTGAAGCATCCAAGCTTTAAACCTTTCAGGATTTAGCGTGTAATCAAGCAGTGAAGGACCAACTTTGAGCGCACATATATAGTAATTTAAAGGACGCGTGTATGCCTTGGAGAAGACGTACCATAAGAATTTTGCAAGGTCAGGAGCAAAAGCACTTGGAGATAGCGTTCCTGCATAGTATTTCCCCTGATACAGGTCCCAAGTATCCTCTTCAGGCAATTGATGTAAATAGCCGCACACGTCTCTGCCTTTATCACCCGCACCACCAAGTCGATGCACATGAGTGTATTTCCCTTCTACTTGCAATTGTCTGGCGCACTGTTCTATAAACATCTCCCACTTCACATCATTGAATAAAAGTAGTCGTTGTTCCGGTGTTGGTTGTTCCGGTCCTGGGTGATAGAAATGTGTGCTCATTAGTTTCCATCTATAAGCGCTAATAACAAATTGAGACTAAAACAAAAAATGCTCAATGTGAATAGTAACGGAAGATTTGAAAGCCTGAGATTACTTGGTTGAGCAATAGCACACATTAATGCTCCTAAGTTCAATTAGAATTGAAGTTCGAGAAAAAGTAGCTTCCCAAGTTTCTTGTTTTAATGTGGTACTTTTGAGTATTCAGGTCACAGCTTAAAACCGTGATTTGAACCATCCGGTAGATCGACATGAAGGCGAAGTTTTCCTCCTGCGGATGCAACAAGCTGCTTCAGTCTCTGTAGGCTATCGATTGTGCAGTTATCAATGTGGCAACCTGCATCAGTCTCGATACGTTCTAGTAACTCGATTAAATGGATATGGATTAGCTGTTTTGAAGCTTTTTCCTGAGCAGAATCAACGAGATTTTGAGGTTGCTCTGCAATAATATCTTCCAGTGTTCTGCCCATTTTTGTTCCTTTGGAGTTGAGCCGCAAAACTTTCACATGTGAAAGTTTTTCCTAGATCTTTATGTTTGGATAGTTTAACCCACTCATAAGTGAATCATCATACTTCTCATCCTATCCTTTGCTTAGGAAAACTTGTCTTTTGCACCTTAAAAGGGCAATTACAGAGTTTTATCCTTTTTGGTCCCTGTCATACTCTTTACTCACTGTCAGCGCTCGCTGGCTATAGCGGTAGCTGGCCCTAAACAGCAATACCTTACCCTCGGGAGGCTATCTCTCAAGGTACTCCTCCATAATCACAGGAGATAATTATGGCCCACTCGATATTCCAAGATCCAGTTGGCGTTTTGTTGATTAGGTGCTGTCGCCGAAAGTGTCAAGATGCTATCTTTACGCTCAGCGGCGAACACTCCATAGTTCTTGCTCAAATCGTTGACAATATTTGAGTTTAACTTAACAAAATTGGCTTTTTTTACAATAAAAGGCAATACTTTTAATAGCTTGAATGGCTTTTTGCATAACTTTATGTGAACTGCCGTTCTAATTTATTTGCTGATTAGAATGCACAAAAAATAAAGGCTTCCTTGTGAAGCCTTTATTTTTTAATAAAGATAAATGTATAAAATTATATACCCAAAAAATTATTATTTTTTATTAAGATAGTAAAGTAAATATAAAACTAAAACCTTAAGGTTTTATTAATTTTAAATTAAGGTTTTCTTAACTAAATGGGAAATAATAAAGCCCCAGTAGTTAACTTACATGGGGCTTTGTATTGGTAGTGTTATTAAAAAAGGAAATATAAATTTTATTTTCATATTAGCGTATCAAGCTACTTTAGGTTCCAGTAGTAATGGGTCATTTTGACTTTCACCCGATAGGCGATAGATTGACGGTGACGTACCTAAATAAGCTCTAAATCGCTTTGCAAAAGATTGTTGGGAGTCGAATTGGTATTTTAATGCAATATCAATAACTTGAAGCTCGGTGGAACATAGGTCTTTAGCGGCTTCACAAATTCTCCTTCGGCGAATATATTCACCTAAAGGCATACCTACGACTTTTCTAAATACTCTTTGTAAATGCCATTTTGTATATCCTGATCTGAGTGCGATATCATCGAGTAATAAACGACTGGTTAAGTTCATTTCAATCCAAACTAATATTTCATTAACAACTGTAGATTGAAATTCTGTGTATTTCCCATTACAGGGAACAGGGATTTCTTTATACATAATATCTTCCTATTAGTTACTTTTTAATCTTATCCGTCATTAAGTCAATAGCCAATAAATAAATGGTAAACAAAACCGAATACAGTTTGTTAATTTGTAAAATAGACAAAATACCGATTTTTAATTAGTTTATAGCCAGTAGAGTTTATCTTAAGGAGATATATTCATAATGATATCGATTAGCAACAGATGAAACTATTACGCCCTTTGAATATAAAAACACGGTACTATGGTAAAGCTCTTCATTGGTTGCTGGGGATATATTTCTTTAGCTTCCAAAAACTAATTAAAATTATGGCTGAGATGACGACAGATAGGGTATTCATCGTCTGCCAACCGAATGTGAAGAAAAGAGCCCCTGCTCCTAAGCTCCCTATTCCACCGAAGAAATAGATAAGAAAATCGGTTATTCCCTGCACTTTAGCGCGTTCATGAGCTTCATAGGTATGTGGTAATAGGTTAGTAGTGCTGATTAAAATTAAATTCCAGGCGACACCAACAAAAATACCCGCCAACAAATAATTGTAAAAATGGTTACCTAGCAGGTTCATAGTCGCTGATAAAATTAACAATATGATACCGCAGAAAATAATGCGTTTTGCCCCTAAATGATGAATTAATGTTCCAGTAAAAAATGACGGTGCAAACATACCTAATACATGAAATTGAAATACAATCGCAATAGAGGAAAAGGCGAAATCATGTTGTTTCATAGATAACGGTATCGAGGCAAAGGTGAAAACCACAATGGCATATCCAACCGCGCTAACAATGGCGATTAATTTTAAAATAGGTTGTGAATACAATGCACTGTAGTCGCGTTTGACTAACACTTCATCCGATGGCGTTTTCACTATTTTCTTTAATGGCACAATTAATAATAGAATAAATGCGATCACATAAATGGCGGCTAACGTGATGAATGGCCCTGCAAACGGGTATTCTGTAAAAAATCGTTGAGTGGTAATAGCTAATGTTGGGCCGATTAAGGCTGCGGCAATGCCTCCACTCATAACTAGGCCAATGGCTTTTGCTCGTAAAGAAATGGGGGCTTCTTCAATTGCGGTAAAACGGAATTGTTGTGCAGTACCAATAGCAATCCCAGTAAAAAACAGTCCAATAGAAAAATAAACTAAATGGCTTTCTATCACGCCCAGAATAGAAAAGCCTGCGCCGATTAACCCACCGATGTTACCAATAATAAAGCCTACTCTTCTCGAATACTTTTGCATTAAAAACGCGATCGGAATAGTTGCTAGGATTAAGCCAACGTACTGGCTTACCAGTGGAATTGTTGCATAAGTTGGGTTGGTAGCCAGTTTTTCGCCAATAACCACTGCTACAGAAAGGACAATAGCATTTCCTGTGATAAATAATGCAAGTGTGATGGCTAACCACCAAACGGATTTTGGCATATATCCCTCTATTTATTAATTAAAAATCAATTAGTTAATATTTCCATCAAGGCGCAATCCCCTTGATTGGAGCAAAGGATGCAACTTGAAGTTGACTTTAAGTCAAGGTTTTTTTGGGTGATTTAAAATAGCGATTAATGCTGTATTTTTTTATTTTTGTAGATAATATCTCCATTAGAGTGGTGTGTGATGAATGTCGCAATTACCATTCCTTTGGAATAAAACAAGAAAAAATGATTGTCATCCTGAGAAATTTATGTTTTCTTAAGAAAAGAAACTGAAAAACAACAATCAATAAATTAGACAGACTAAACAGGAAAATCCCGTGAACATGATTACTAATCACTCAAACCTACTACTAACCGCGCCATGTGCCGCGGTGGTCGTGCGTGTGGTGGTGGTCGTGGGCTTAGCGCCGTAACGGGTACAAATCAACGCAGATTTAGAAACCCCGCCGGCGCAAACCGAGCGGGGTTTTTTATCACCTCTCGCTCGGATCCGCAGGCTAGCAAAGGATAATTATGATGAGCGAATCGGGCACCACAACACCACATAAAACCCGCTTTACGGGTGCGGAATTAATCGTATATTTACTGGAAAAGCACGGTATTACTATCGTTTCAGGCATTCCAGGTGGAGCGGCTTTACCTTTTTATGACGCATTAGGTCAAAGCCAGAAAATCCGCCACATACTGGCACGTCATGAGCAAGGTGCAGGTTTTATAGCTCAGGGAATTGCTCGTACCACGGGAAAAGCCGCGGTTTGTATCTCTTCAAGTGGCCCTGGTGCGACAAACTTAGTGACCGCTATCGCAGATGCAAAGCTGGACTCTATCCCGCTGGTTTGTATTACTGCTCAAGTTTCTTCATCAATGATTGGTACAGATGCTTTCCAAGAAGTTGATACCTATGGTATTTCGATTCCAGTAACGAAACATAACTATTTGGTTCGTAATATCAATGAATTGCCACAAGTGATTTGTGATGCTTTTCGTATTGCAGAGTCAGGCCGCCCTGGACCTGTTTGGATTGATATTCCAAAAGATGTTCAAACAGCCACAATTGAACTAACTGAAATACCAGAAGTATTACCGAAAGATAAAGCCCCTGCATTTGACA
Source organism: Providencia sp. PROV156 (assembly GCF_028480905.1). Taxonomy (NCBI): domain Bacteria; kingdom Pseudomonadati; phylum Pseudomonadota; class Gammaproteobacteria; order Enterobacterales; family Morganellaceae; genus Providencia; species Providencia sp. PROV156. The sequence goes on from NZ_JAMPPE010000010.1 coordinate 98,613, forward strand.
TGGAAAAAGTGCTACAAGCGGCTGAAATGATTAATAACGCGAAACGTCCAGTACTGTATTTTGGTGGTGGGGTAATTAGCTCCGATTCCACAGAAACGGCGATTGCATTTGCGGAAAAAGCAACGTTACCGACAACCATGACACTAATGGCACTTGGTACTATCCCGATGCGAAACCCCTTATATTTAGGGATGTTAGGTATGCATGCTGCCGCAAGTACTAACATGATTATGGAAGAATCGGATTTGTTAATTGTGATTGGCGCGCGTTTTGATGATAGAGCGATAGGGAAAGCTGAGAAATTTTGCCCTAACGCAAAAATTATCCATGTGGATATCGATAAAGCAGAAATTAGCAAAATTAAGCGCCCAGATATCGCCATTCATGCTGATGCGGGTCAAATATTGGAATTGTTATTGCCTTTAGTTGAACGTAATGAGCGCACAGAATGGATGGCGCAAGTTAATCAATTAAAAGAGAAATATCCATTGAATTTTAGCGAGGCTGATAACCCGTTAAACCATTATGGTTTAGTTCTGTCTACGGCACGTGCAGCAGGCGAAGATGCGATTGTGACAACGGATGTTGGTCAGCACCAAATGTGGGCAGCCCAAGCTTATCCTCTGTCTCGCCCACGTCAATGGCTGACATCAGGTGGGTTAGGTACCATGGGTTTTGGTCTGCCTGCCGCCATTGGTGCTGCGCTGGCAAAGCCCGAAAAAACCATTGTGTGTTTTTCCGGTGATGGCAGTTTGATGATGAATATTCAAGAGTTGGCAACCGCAGCGGAGCATCAACTGAATATCAAAATCATCTTAATGAATAACCAAGCGTTAGGAATGGTACATCAACAGCAAGATTTATTTTTTGAAAACCGCATATTTGCTGCAGCTTATCCGTATCAAACGGATTTTATCAAGATTGCGGAAGGGTTTGGTCTGCAAACTTGCGATTTAAATAATGAAGCAGACCCAGAAATGGCATTAGAAGCGATAATGAATACCAAAGGTCCATGTTTGATCCATGCCTTGATTGATGTTAATCAAAAGGTATATCCAATGGTTCCGCCGGGTGCAGCTAACATTGATATGATTGGAGCGTAATTATGGTATTTGAACATCATCCGATTGCTTTAGAGCTAATTGTTCGTAACCACCCAGGTGTTATGTCACATATTTGTGGTTTATTTGCCCGTAGAGCATTTAACGTTGATGGCATTCTATGTATGCCGATTAAAGATAAAGATGAGAGCCGTATATGGCTATTAGTACAAAAAGATGAGCGCTTGTCGCAAATGATTAACCAAGTTGAAAAATTAGAAGATGTTCGGGAAGTACGCTTTAGTGATGATTTGCGTCTTTTCGAAACAATGGAAAATTATTTGCAGTAATTCTGATATTAAACTTTATGACTTAAATAGCCCATTCAATTGCATGGGCTATTTTCTTTTACATTTAATTATAGTGATAATTTAGGGTTTCTTAAAGCGAACAAAGATGATATAAAATCAGCTACCGGATAATGATTCACCGAATGTATTGCAGGTTTGTATTTGGCAATATGAATAGTAAACAGGTATAAAATTATGCAAAACAATATCTATTTGTCGGACACCTATCAGTATGAAGTTGAAACATCCCTACTGGTACAAGGGCATGATGATGAAGGTCATTGGATAGCTTTAAAAGATAACATTTTTCACCCACAAGGCGGCGGACAACCCATGGATACAGCATGGGTGAATGATATACCTGTTCGTATTAAGAAACAATCGGGTGGGCTAATTGTAGGATACATACCTGAAGGTGTTACTTTTAGCCAAGAAAATAATGTGGTTGCAAGGGTGGACAAAGAAAAACGTCAGCTCTACGCTGCTCTTCATACCGCCGGTCATTTGTTGAATTGGGAATTGCGTCGTTTTGGCTGGCTTGCACAAAAAGGCCATCATTTTCCTGATGAATCTCGAGTGGAATTTAGCATGATGGAAGGGGATGTTACTCCTTTTGATGAACTCGATAGCCAATATATTGAAGATATTGTTAACCAAAGCATTCGTAGTGGACGCTCCGTTGCAATAAAGCAAAAGGATGATTTACGGATCAGTTATATCGACCAAACTGAAGAAATGCCTTGTGGTGGAACACATGTTTCTTCGCTAGATAATATTCAGCATTTTTCAATTAAGTCGATGAAATTTAAAAAGGGGACACTGCGCATTAGTTATGATGCACAACATGCCGTAATTTAAACGCTATCACTAAGATGGGAGTAGGTCATAACAACAGTTGCTTGAAGTTCTCCTTCCATACAGAGATAACTATGTGGGAAATCACCACTGAAAGCATAAAAGTCCCCCGCCTCTAAGACGATATTTTGGTCGTTATGCAGTCGTAACATGAGGGAGCCAGAATTCACCATAATGTGTTCATGGGTTCCACTCATATGGGCGGGGCTATTGATGATAGCGCCTCTCTTCATGGTTAATTGCCAAATTTCAGAGATATTTCCCATGCTAATGCGAAATTTAAACTGTTGTGAATACTCTTTTTCGCTGGGAGTGGCTTTGAGGAAATAGGGATAAGCCTCATGTTGCCGAGTAAACAGGTCGCTAAGTGGAAAGCGTAGGGCAATAGCAATCGACTCTAATGTATCAATACGTGGGTTTGAGTCACCGGACTCCAGCTTGGATAAAGCCGCTTTCGATATTCCTGATATACGCGATAGTTCGTTTAGCGAAAGGTCTCTTGCTTGCCTCAGTAAGCGAATTTTTTGCCCGATTTTTATATTAATTTTTTTATCCACAATGTGTCTTTACCTGAATTTTAATTTATTGTGCTAATTCTGTATTACTCAGAGAAGCAAATTATACACGCTTAATTGTATATTGTATTTAAAGCGGCTATTTTGTTTTTTGATATAGATTTGAAATTTAAAACCCTACAAAAATAAAACTATTTTCTGTATTTGAAAGAAACTATAGTGAGGATGTTAAAAAACGTCTGGAGTTTAGGTCATGCCGTTTGAATTATTATCACCAGAAATGGCGATTTGTTTCTCAACACTGCTTTTTGCTTATTTGGTTTTTGGCATGGCGGGCTTTGGTTCAGCCCTGATTGCAACACCAGTATTAGCCATGTATTTGCCGTTAAATATGATTGTTCCAATTTTGGCGTTAATTGATTTAACCGCCGCGATTTTAAATTTATTTAAAGATGGTAAAAATGCGGATTATCAGGAAATTAAATGGATAATTCCACTAATGATAGTGGGGAGTTTAGTCGGTGCTGCGATTTTATTAAAAACCCGCCCCGATATACTCGTATTATTACTTGGGTTATTCGTTGTAGGTTATGTACTCCACGCTTTCTTTTCTAAAAAAGCAAAATCACCCTTTTCAAAAGCATTAGTTGTTCCATTTAGTTTAGTGGGTGGTGTTTTTAGTGCTTTATTTGGTAGTGGTGGCTTTATTTATGCCATGTATTTATCTAGCCGAATTGAAGATAAACAGCGTTTTCGTATCACTCAAATGACATTAATTGGGTTTAGCACACTAACTCGAGTCGTGATATTTTTAGTGATGGGGGTGTATCTCAATCTAGATATTTTATTGATTGCTTTAGCATTTTCTCCCGCCATGTTAATTGGTACGTGGGCTGGACGGCATATAACATTAAGAATTTCACGTGAAAGCTTTTTAAAAGTTATTAATGTCATCATTTTATTATCAGGTGTTGTGCTGCTTTATCGGTATTTTTTCGTCCTTTAAGTATTTAGAACGTCAAAAATAGTTTCATAAAGATAAATAGCAGAATATATAAGTCGTGTTACAATCACCGCAAACATTATTAGTTTCACTAGTAATGATGTGGTTTTTTATTTTTCATAATAATCTATTTTATGGAGTTAAAATCTGTTCTTTTGTAAAAAAGAAACGGGTTAATTTCAACATGAGCTCTGATAATCAGCGTTTACAAAATTTTCGTCGTTCCCCATCTTTTGCTATTTTTACTATCACTATGAGTATTGCGGTCATTGGTATCGTTATTGGGCTAAGTATTCCAATGGTTGCGCTTAGGCTAAATAACTATGGTTTCAATGAGTTGTATATCGGCATTATTTCGGCGGCACCTGCATTAGGCATGTTTTTAATTGCACCAGTGGTTCAACGTATTGTGCGTTGGTCAGGTAAGCGAAAAGCAATGCTATTGGCAACGATTGTTTCTGCCATTAGCTTATTACCATTATTGAGTACGTTACCTCTTTGGTTATTATTTCCGTTACGGTTAGTAACGGGCTTAGCGAGTGGTGTGATGATTTGCTTGGGGGAAACGTGGATTAACGAATTATCGCCTGAAAATAAACGGGGCCGTATTTTGGCAATTTACACTACAGTCTTCACAGTAAGCCAGCTACTTGGGCCTTCATTTATTGCTTATTATGGTGTGGAAGATAAATCACCTTTATTGATTTGTACGTTGATCCATTTAATCTCTGTGGTGCTATTTATTTTAATGGATCAAAAAGTCGGTGACCGTTTAGCTGAAAATGCCGCGAAATCTAATTTTTCAATTATTCAATTTGTAAAAATCGCACCGGGTATTTGTGGTGGAATTTTATTTTTTGCCTTCTTTGATGGAACTATTTTATCGATGTTCCCGATTTATGGTATGGGAATGGGGCACACAGAGGCGGTTGCTGCATTAATGATTAGCGCCATTCTTGCTGGGGATGCCATTATGCAGTTACCTTTTGGCTGGCTAGCAGACCATATGAATAGAGAAAAACTATACCGAATTTGTGGCATTATCACACTTGCAGCCAGTCTATTATTGCCCTTCCTTATTACTCAACCTTATCTAATTTGGGTATTGCTGTTTGTTTTAGGGGCGACTGCGGGGGCAATTTATACCATTGCTTTGGTACAAATCGGCCAATATTTCAAAGGGAATGAGTTGATCATCGCTAATGCAGCTGCCGCTATGCTGTGGGGAATTGGCAATTTATCAGGGCCATTACTTGCTGGGGTTGCGACTTCAATCTCACCTGTAGGTTTACCGGTGTTATTGGTTCTGTCTGTAACAGTATTTTTATGGTTCACACGAGAAAAATACAGCGCCCAAACGGTTGAACAAGTTATCCAATAAGCTGATTTGCGGTGCTTTACTCAAATTAGCGAGCACCGCATATAAATTATTCAATAACTTTATACACAACTAGATTTTCTCGGAATTCATCTGGGCGGTGATTGTGCCAGAATAACTCCATGCCTTGTGGCGCAGGTTTAATCGTTTTTGAGAGTACAATTAGCCAGCGGCATTGTTCAGGTTTTTCAAACCGGTCTTGGCGTTGGTGTAATACGCCAGTGTAATAGTAGAGCATTGGCGCTTCAGATTCGCCAATATTATCAGAAGCCATACAATCATTTTCTGTAAATTGGCCAGATAAATGCTGGTTTAAATCGACAAAAACCCCTTCGAAACCTTTTGCGTAGTCTATCCACCCCAAAAACAAGGTTAAAATTACCCCCCAAACAGCACATAAGCCTAATAACCAGTTTTTCATCATATGAAAAGCAGGTGGTATAGGGTTTGGAATAATTTTATTGCGTAAAAACCATACCAATGTAATTAACAGAGCGCAGATAAATGCAATGGAAGAAAATGGCATTTGGTAGCTCATGGGGAGCCAGCGGCTAAATGGAGCTAGCCATTCTTGTTGATGACCAGTCAAGGCGATGAAATAGCAAGCCCATAAAAAAAGAATGAGTACAGACCATAAAATAGCCGCAAATCGGGCAATTCCATTAAGGATTTTTTCAGGGAAACTAAGTAGTGTTTGGGTTCCTAAAATGGCCATTGGGGCAATAAAAGGCAATAAATATAGTGCGCGACCAGAAGCTGATATCTGTAGGAAAACAACGCCTAATAAAGGAAATAGTGCTAACAGAAATTCGTTTGAATTAAATAAACGCTTAATTGGGTGCCTTAGAAAATAAGCGACAGCTAGTAAACCGGAAGGAAAGGCAAATAAGGAAACCGCTGCAGGGATCCGCGTTAGGTTAGCTTTTGCGCCTAATTTCTCAACAGAAAAACCAAAGAAACGGCCGATATTATTTTCCCAAAACCACACTATAAATAAATCAGGATGCTGAAGGTAGAGTTGGATAGGCCAAGGTAAAATAGTGATAAGGGCGATTAGGCCTGCGGTTAAGCTGTGCAACCAAAATTGCTTAGTCCGGCACTGAGCAAGAAAAATGGGAGATAAGAACAGGCAAATCCAGAGAACTCCGGGGATGAAAACGCCTTTTGACAACATGGTGACGATGGTTCCAAGAGATAACCAAAGTGCAGACATGCGCATTTTTTGTTGTTGTATCAGCCCCAATAACCCATACAGACCAATGGTTGCGCCTGCCATCAGTGCAACATCGGTAAACATATCATGACTATGCCTGATAATACCGGGGGCACAGGCATACAGTGCAAAAGCGACCCAAATGCGAGTATCAGTGAAGTCTGTGGCTTGGAAAAAACGACGTGCCAAAAGAATAAAAAATGAAAAATTGATCACCGAAAAAAATAAGCTTGCACTACGAGCTGCATCATAAAGTGGCATGAAGCTTGAAAATAAATGAGAGGTAATAGCTGCAACCCAATAATAAAGCGGGGGTTTTTCCATAAATGGCTCACCCGCATTTGTAGGTACTAACCATTTACCAGTCTCATACATAGTTTGAATAATACCAAAACTATAATTTTCATCTTGTTTCCAAGGGCTGTGGCTATATATTCCTGGTAATAAATACACAGCAAGAAAACTAATGAAAAGTAGTAAAATACTCCGCTGTAATATGATTAATGGTGCATTCTTATTTGACATTTTTAATATGTTTTATGTGTTTTTTACTTGATTAAATTGAAACTATAACTGCAGTTGATAATAATTCAGGTTATATACTTAAATATATATTTACTCAGCAAGTGATATTTATTTTTTAATAAAAAACAATAGGAACTGTTTTTTTAGCTCTATTTTTAGAAGACGCATATTACCACCAGTAAATAAGTTTTTAGCTATTGGTTTTGTAAGCAAATATTCTGGGATTGTATCAAAAAAATGATCCCCCTCTTTAAACAGACACTATATGAAAGGTATTTAGCTATTTTTACGTAAAGTAAATGTAACTAAAAAGAATCATTATTTGAAAATAATCTTTATTGCATAAGAATCTGCATATTTGGGTGCTAAAAACAGCAAATGGGTAAGAAATGCTAAAAATACTTGATCATTCCCCCTGTTTAGAATGATAATTACCCCCCTCACGATACGTTTTATTCTATTTTAAAAGCCAAACGATTGCGCAACTGTTTTTATTGGGGTTTTTTTCTCAGTTAGTTTATTTTTTCTTAAAAACGTAATCGTTTACGTCAACGTATAGGTTAGTTGTTAGCAGTATTTGAGAATCTTCGTTTTCCATTAACAGCAGAGGTATACCATGTCAGGCCAACAGGCTTCATCCAGTTGCAAATTGGATTCATTTTTCAAGATAACAGCGCGCGGCTCTTCAGTTCGCCGTGAAATCATTGCAGGATTAACCACATTCTTAGCGATGGTTTATTCTGTCATCGTTGTACCTGGCATGTTAGGGCAAGCAGGGTTCCCTCCAACTGCGGTCTTTATTGCAACCTGCTTAGTGGCTGGTTTTGGTTCTTTATTGATGGGGTTATGGGCCAATCTACCAATGGCGATTGGCTGTGCTATTTCACTGACTGCATTTACCGCATTTAGTTTGGTATTAGGGCAGCAAATTAGTATTCCTGTGGCACTAGGTGCCGTATTTTTAATGGGGTGTTTGTTCACCATCATTTCTGTTACAGGTATTCGTAGTTGGATATTACGCAATATGCCAATGGGTATTGCACATGGTACAGGTATTGGTATCGGTTTATTTTTACTGCTAATCGCTGCTAATGGGGTGGGTTTAGTGATCAAAAACCCAAATGCAGGCCTGCCTGTTGCTCTTGGTGAATTTACGTCTTTCCCTGTTTTGATGTCACTCATTGGTTTAGCGGTTATTTTTGGTTTAGAAAAACGTCGTGTTCCGGGTGGTGTACTCCTCGTTATTATTGCAATTTCAATTATTGGTTTAATTTTTGATCCCGCAGTGAAATATCAAGGTTTCTTCAAGTTGCCTTCATTGGGTGATGACGGGCTTTCATTGGTTTTCAATATGGATATCATGGGCGCATTACAGCCAATGGTATTGCCAAGCTTACTTGCATTAGTCATGACGGCGGTTTTTGATGCGACAGGCACTATTCGTGCGGTGGCGGGGCAAGCGAATTTATTGGATAAAGACGGTCAAATTATTGATGGCGGTAAAGCGTTAACCGCAGACTCTGTAAGCAGTATCTTTGCGGGTGCGATTGGTGCATCTCCTGCGGCGGTATATATTGAATCTGCAGCAGGTACCGCCGCTGGTGGTCGCACAGGTTTAACCGCCGTGGTTGTCGGCGTACTGTTCTTACTTATTCTCTTTTTATCGCCGCTATCTTATTTGGTGCCTGCCTATGCAACAGCTCCAGCATTGATGTATGTTGGGCTTTTAATGTTAAGTAATGTCTCTAAGCTTGATTTCGATGATTTTGTGGATTCAATGTCTGGCTTATTGTGTGCCGTATTCATTGTTCTGACTTGTAATATCGTCACGGGGATCATGTTAGGCTTTGCTGCTTTGGTTATCGGCCGCATTTGCGCAGGCGAATGGCGCAAATTGAATATTGGTACTGTGATTATTGCTGTACTTTTAGTGGTGTTTTATGCTTCAGGTCTGGCAATCTAAAGTGGATTATTTCAAAAAGGTGGCTAGTGTTGCCACCTTTTTAACTTATTGTATTAATTAATCGTAAAGTCTCAATTTTTTCCCCGAAAATGGATGGCTAGGGATAAAATAGAGAGAAGGCAGTTAATCAAGTGGATGTGCATGATTTCCACTGGTTACTGGCTTAGTCTTAATTATCATGGTCTGGACGGTGCTATCTCTTACTATGCGGCGGCAGGCAAAATTTTAGGTTCTAGTCGCTAGGTTAATTCAGTAAGGGCAACATGGAAATTTTCTTTACTATTCTTATTTTGATTTTAGCTGTCTCTGTTTCAGGGGTAGCCGCTAAAATTCTTCCTATTCGTATTCCTCTTCCTCTCATTCAAATTGCTATCGGTGCGCTGTTGGCTTGGCCTCAATTCGGCCTGCATGTCACCTTTGACCCAGAACTTTTTATGGTTCTGTTAATCCCACCTTTGTTGTTTGTTGATGGGTGGAAAACCCCAACACGCGAGTTCTTTCAAAATGGTCGAGAAATTTTTATTTTAGTGTTGGTTCTCGTGCTGGTTACAGTGATTGGGATTGGTTATTTAATTTACTGGTTGATGCCAGGTATTCCATTGATTGCTGCGTTTGCTCTAGCGGCTGTGCTATCTCCAACTGATGCCGTTGCGTTATCTTCAATTGTTGGAAAAGGGCGTATCCCTAAACGGATGATGAGTGTGCTAGAAGGGGAGGCATTGATGAATGATGCCTCTGGTCTGGTTGCATTAAAATTTGCGGTAGCAATTGCCATGGGAACCATGGTGTTTAGTGCTTCTGGCGTTACCATTGAATTTTTCAAAGTTGCGGTTGGCGGGCTACTCGCAGGTATTATCGTGACTTGGCTGTACAGCAAATCGTTACGTTTAATGAGCCGTTGGAGTGGTGATGACCCAGCAACCCAAATTGTATTTATGCTATTGCTGCCATTTGCATCATACATGATTGCGGAACATATTGGGTTTTCAGGTATTTTAGCCGCCGTTGCGGCGGGTATGACCATCACAAAATCGGGGGTTATCCGTAACGCTCCATTAGCGATGAGGCTACGTGCTGATAGCGTTTGGTCGATGCTTGAATTTGTCTTTAACGGGTTGGTTTTCATCATGTTAGGGCTTCAATTGCCCGGTATCTGGGAAACGTCTGTTATCCAAGCAGATCTCGACCCAAGCGTAGAAACGTGGATGCTATTTGCCGCGGTGGCAATTATCTATTTTGCTTTACTGTTATTGCGTTTTTGTTGGCTATGGCTGATGAAAAGGTTTAGCCGTTTATTCTTAAAGAAAAAGCCACTACAATTTGCGAACTATACCGTACGTGAGCTTTGGCTAGCCTCTTTTGCAGGGGTACGTGGGGCTATTACCTTAGCGGGTGTGCTCTCTATTCCGTTATTTTTAACGGATGGCTCGCCATTCCCTGCTCGTTACCAGCTCGTGTTTATTGCCGCGGGAGTTATCTTATTTTCCATTTTTGCAGGTGTGGTCGCTTTACCGCTTCTGCTGCGTAATTTTAACGTGGGAGATAAAGAAGCGGATGCCAATGAAATTCGCATGGCAAAAGCCGCGATGGCGGAAGTGGCGATTGTCAGTTTAAATAAAATGCAGGAACGTTTATCTGCTGACGTTGATGAAAAACTCGATTCAGAAGATATCAGTGAAGTCGCTTCCCGCGTGACGGGTTATTTAAGGCGACGTACCGCAGGACAAGATGAAATTGACCATAATTTGCTGGTTGAAGACCTTGAACGGCGTTTCCGTTTAACGGCATTACGCGCAGAACGTGGTGAGCTTTATCACTTGCGCGCAACCAAGAAAATCAGTAATGAAACGCTACAAACGTTACTGGTTGATCTGGATTTATTAGAAGCCGTCTTGATCGAAAAAGAGCATTAAAACCAAAAAGCGAGTATTCTAGCCAACATTCTTAAGTTTGGGGCGAAATACAGCATTATGTGGTTACTTGTTATCACGACGCTGCTTTGGGCAGCGTCGTTTAGTCTTATCGGCGAATACCTTGCGGGTCAAGTAGATAGTTGGTTTTCAGTGTTAGTACGGGTTGCACTGGCTTCGCTGGTTTTTTTACCTTTCCTACGTTGGCGCCAATTTAGCGCTAAAGTGATTGCGCTCTATATGCTAGTGGGCGCTTGCCAACTAGGTATCATGTACCTGTTTGTCTTCCATGCTTATCAATACCTTACTGTTGCTGAATTTTTGCTTTTTACGGTATTAACGCCGCTATATGTCACGTTAATTTATGACTTATTAGAACGGCAAAAGCTGCGTAAAGGCTATTTGTTTAGCTCACTATTAGCGGTAATCGGTGCTGCAATTATTCGTTATGACCACTTGAGTGAATCTTTTTGGTTAGGTTTACTTTTTGTGCAGTTAGCAAATATCTTTTTTGCGATTGGGCAGGTGGGGTATAAACGTCTGATGGAGGTGCATCCGATCCCTCAACATCAGGCTTTCTCATGGTTTTACCTTGGTGCAACGCTAATTGCATTACTTGGATGGCTGCTATTTGGTAATAAATCGATGATGCCGACAACGACTCTCCAGTGGGGCGTCTTACTGTGGTTGGGTATTGCAGCTTCAGGCATTGGCTACTTTATGTGGAACTATGGCGCAACCAAAGTGGATGCCGGAACCCTTGCTATTATGAATAACATGATGGTTCCAGCGGGGTTATTAGTGAATTTTGCTATCTGGCAACAACATCCGGATTGGCTGAGTTTTACCATAGGATCGAGCCTGATAGTTGCTTCTCTTTGGGTGCATAAGCGTTGGATCCTTTCGCGGCCTTCACATAAGACAAGTTCTCCACGGCGTGGTCCGTCGTCGTCTCAGTAAACGCTTCAATAGCTGGCTGGCGCTGTTCTCCTTCACGGCAAGCTGCATACAGCCGGCTCCATAAACCGCTACCCAAGGTTTTGGTTTTTACTAGCCCTTGTTTTTCAAATGAATCAACCGCCCAGTGAGGTAGTGCGGCAATGCCCATTTTGGCTGCAACCATTTGGATTAAAATTAATGTGTTATCGACATTTTTCACATTAGGAGACACGCCCGCAGGTTGCAGAAAATGGCGCCAAACATCGAAGCGATCCCGTTGTACAGGGTAGATAAGCAACGTTTCATCTGCCAAATCATGGGGTTCAATATGCGGCCTTTTGGCTAACGGGTGGTCATTCGCTACAATCAATTTCACTTCATAATCAAACATTGGCGTATAGTGGATGCCTTGATCTGGCAAAATGTCAGAGGTCATCACAATATCCAATTCCCTTGACAGCAATTCAGGTTGAGGGTCGAACGTCACCCCTGACTTAAAATCTACGCTGACTTGTGGCCAAGTTTGTCTGAATTGTTGTAATGCAGGGGTCAACCACTGAATGCAGCTATGGCATTCAATCGCGATGCGTAACGCACAAACCCCAGGCTCATTACATACTCGAATAGCATCTTTCACCAATGGCAGAACCTGTTGCGCCAATTGTAATAAGACTTCCCCTTGTGGCGTAAAGCGCAATGGCTGGCTTTTACGAACAAATAACCGGAAACCTAGCCGATGCTCTAAATCACTAAACTGATGTGATAAAGCAGATTGTGTCTGGTGCAAGTGAGTTGCTGTTGCCGCTAATGAACCGTATTGGCTGAGCGCTTGCAATGTTTTTAAATGTTTTAGTTCGATCATGAGAAACCTTCACGGTGACAATGAAAAATTTGCGCTTGTGCTTTATACAGTACCTGTTGATTATGGATGTGTAAACATCTAGACGGCTAAATATTTTAAGGGGTCAATATGTCTGTTATAAATCATACACTTGGTTTTCCACGTGTCGGTCTAAAAAGAGAGCTAAAACGTGCACAAGAAGATTATTGGGCAGGCAAGATTGACCAAGCCGCTCTATTAGAAACTGGTTATCAACTACGTGTACGCCATTGGCAGCAACAAAAAGAGGCGGGTGTTGAGCTATTACCCGTTGGTGATTTCGCTTGGTATGACCAAGTGCTGACAACCAGTTTGTTATTAGGCAATGTGCCGCCACGCCATCAAAATGAAGATGGTTCGATTGATTTAGATACCTTATTTCGTGTAGCCCGCGGTCGCGCACCAACGGGCAAACCCGCTCCAGCAGGTGAGATGACGAAGTGGTTCAATACTAACTACCACTACATCGTGCCTGAATTTCAAAAAGGGCAACAATTTTCTCTGTCTTGGACACAACTGTTTGACGAAGTCGATGAAGCATTAGCATTAGGCCACAATGTGAAACCGGTTATCATTGGTCCTATAACCTACCTTTGGTTAGGTAAAGTGAAAGGTGAACCGTTTGACCGCTTATCATTATTGAATGAAATATTACCTGTTTATCAGGAGATCCTATCACGCTTAGCAGAAAAAGGTCTTGAGTGGGTGCAAATTGATGAGCCTGCATTAGTGTTAGATTTACCAGATCAATGGCAGCAAGCTTATCAGCAGGCTTACCAAGTGCTATCAGGCCAAATAAAAATACTGCTAACCACCTATTTTGATGGTGTGAGCCACCATTTAGGCTTGATTAAGCAACTTCCTGTGCAAGGTCTACATGTTGATGTGGTCGCAGGCGCTGATGATATTGAAAAACTACATCAAGTGCTGCCAGCAGACTGGGTATTATCACTAGGAATTATTAATGGTCGTAACGTATGGAAGGCTGACTTAGGGGAAAAATTCTTACAGGTGAAGCCGCTCTTAGGTCAGCGTGATATATGGGTAGGAACGTCATGTTCATTACTGCACAGCCCAATTGACTTAAATGATGAGACACGTTTAGATGCTGAAGTGAAAAGCTGGTTTGCTTTCGCTATCCAAAAATGCGAAGAACTTGTTCTGTTAACAAAAGCGTTAAATCAGCCAACAGACAGCCATATTGCTGAATTAGATACATACAGCGCACCTATTCGAGCGCGTAGAACATCAGCTCGTGTGAATAATGCTTCAGTGGCTCAGCGTTTGGCGGCAATCAGCGAAGGGGATACAGAACGTTATAGCCCCTATCCACAGCGAGCAGCGCGCCAACGTCAACGCTTTAACTTACCATTATGGCCAACAACCACGATTGGCTCATTTCCTCAAACAAGTGAAATCAGAACATTACGTTTAGACTTCAAAAAAGGGAATGTGGATAAAACCTACTATCGCACCAATATTAGTGAACATATTAAGCAAGCCATTAAAGAACAAGAAATTTTAGATATCGATGTCCTTGTGCATGGTGAAGCTGAACGTAATGACATGGTGGAATACTTTGGTGAGCACTTTGATGGCTATGTATTTACCCAAAATGGTTGGGTGCAAAGTTACGGTTCACGTTGCGTTAAACCGCCAGTGATTATTGGTGATATTAGTCGCCCAGAAGCCATTACGGTGGAGTGGGCAAAATATGCTCAATCCTTAACGAAGAAACCTGTCAAAGGGATGTTAACTGGCCCTGTCACTATTCTATGTTGGTCATTCCCACGTGAAGATGTTAGCCGTGAAACGATAGCGAAACAAATTGCGCTAGCGTTACGTGATGAAGTGGACGACTTACAAAAAGCGGGTATCGGTATTATTCAAATCGATGAGCCTGCACTGCGTGAAGGGTTACCATTGCGTCGAGACGAGTGGGCAGCTTACCTCAAATGGGCGGTTGACGCCTTCAAGCTCAGTGCTGCGATTGCGGATGACGACACGCAAATTCACACCCATATGTGCTATTGCGAATTCAATGACATCATGGATTCCATTGCGGCATTGGATGCCGACGTGATTACGATTGAAACATCACGTTCAGATATGGATCTGTTAGACGCATTCGAAGATTTTGATTATCCAAATGAAATTGGTCCCGGTGTTTATGATATTCACTCACCAAATGTACCGAATGTGGAATGGATTGTTGCGCTATTAAGAAAGGCGGCGAAGCGTGTTCCGGTTGAGCGCTTATGGGTTAACCCTGATTGCGGCTTGAAAACTCGTGGCTGGCCAGAAACTCGCCAAGCATTAGCTAACATGATTGAAGCAGCAAAACAGCTCAGAAATGAGCAGTAAAATGGCGATTAGTTAGTGTGTCAAAAAGGCAGGTTTTCCCTGCCTTTTTAGAAAGTATTAACCAAATAATTTAGATTTCAGTAAGTTCATACCGATAGAAGCCAAATCGAGGTTTTCTGGGACTTCGCCATTTGGTGTGGCGCTATCAACCAACTGAGGAAGATATTTAGCAATCATTTCTGAGGTTGCTTGAGGCTCTAAGCCAACCTGTTGAGCTAATTCTTGGATATTTGCATTTCCAAAAACTTGCATTAATTGGCTGGCATCGATAGGTAAATTATTTCCTTCACTGATCCACGATGCAATAACACCGCCTAAGCCTTGCTCGTTAAATTTTTCGATAACACCTTGAAGGCCACCTTGCTCCTCAACCCAGTTTATTACTGATTGAAATTGTTGCATTTTATCGCCTGCAACCATACCCATCATTTGCTCAAATAACCCCATGTTATCTCCTAGGCAATCCGCCAATTTATGCTCTCATCCATAGTATGGAGCATTATTCAAAAAATTGTAGTCGGCTATTTTCAGCAATTTGAGTTTTAGGTCAATAGAAATGATGCATTGAATATAGCCCAGTAGAGAAACAAAGGTTTTTCATTTGTGAATTAAACGTGAATAAATATAACGAGCGTCACATTTTCTATCACATTATTCTGTGAAAGCATGTTTAAGGTAGATTTCTATTTATTTTGTTTTAATTCAATTAATTATGCTTTTATTGTTTGTTTTTTATATTATCTCAAATGTGATATTAGTCATGTGTTTGTGAATTTTATTGTGTGAAAATTCACAACAGTCACGAAGATTAACAACATCAGGGGTCATTATGGGAAATTTCGTTAATAAAATTAGCGTGATTGGCCTAGGTTCTATGGGGATGGGGATCGCACAATCTCTTATAAAAAATAACATTCCTACCTATGGATTTGATTTAAACCAAGGTGCATGCAAAAGCCTACTTAACGCAGGCGCAATTGCAGTGGGGCAAAATGCAGCGGAATTTGCCCATGAAATTGATGCTTTGTTGCTGGTGGTGGTTAATGGTCGTCAAGTTGAAGCCATTTTATTTTCGGGTGAACAGCCTTTAGTTGAACAACTACGCCCCGGTACGGTTATTGTGTTGCACAGTACCTTGGCTGCGGAACAAACTAAAAATATCGCTCAGCGCCTTGCCTCATATCAATTACCGCTTGTAGATGCGCCTATTTCAGGTGGTTCAATTAAAGCCGCTGAAGGGAAGTTGACCATCATGGCTTCAGGTGAACCAGCTCTATTTGAGCAGCTTTCACCCGTATTTAACGCTATTTCTGAGCGCTTATATCGCGTAGGGGATGAAGTCGGCTTAGGTTCAACCGTCAAAACGATTCACCAGTTATTAGCTGGGGTGCATATAGCTGTTGCCGCAGAAAGTATGGCTTTAGCCGCCAAGGCGGGTATTGACCTTGACGTGATGTACGACATTGTTACCCATGCAGCTGGAAATTCATGGATGTTTGAAAACCGTATGCAACATGTCTTAGACGGTGATTATACGCCAAAATCCTCAGTAGATATTTTTGTCAAAGATTTAGGGCTAGTGATGGAAACAGGGAAAGCATTAAATTTCCCGCTGCCACTTGCTTCAACAGCCCATCAAATGTTTATTTCAGCGAGCAATGAAGGCTTTGGTCAGCAGGATGACAGCGCGGTGATCAAAACATTTAAAGGTATTACTTTACCGGAGAAAAAAGCATGACAGTGAAGTTAGGCGTAATAGCGGATGATTTTACCGGTGCGACAGATATTGCAGGCTTTATGGTGCAAAACGGTTGGAAGGTTGTTCAGCTATTGAATGAACCTGATGAAAATACACCAGTACCAGAAGATGTTGATGCGATAGTGATCAGTTTGAAAAGCCGCTCTTGTCCTGTCGATGAAGCTGTTAGTGCATCGACCAATGCGTGCAAGTGGCTGAAGCAGAAAGCAAATTGTCAGCAAATTTTCTTTAAATATTGCTCAACGTTTGATTCAACCGAAAAAGGCAATATTGGCCCCGTTACAGATGCATTAATGGCACAACTGGGAACAGATTTAGCATTAGTTTGCCCAGCGTTACCTGTGAACGGCAGAACGGTTATTCACGGTCATTTATTTGTGAATGGCCAGCTACTTAATGAAAGTGGCATGCAGCATCACCCTGTAACCCCAATGACCGACGCAAATTTATTGCGTGTGATGGAAAAACAATCAAAAGGTAAAGCAGGTTTAGTCAAACTTGAAGATATTCAAAAAGGCAGTGACGTTGTTAGCCAAAAGCTTGCCGAGTTAGCTCAACGAGGTGTGAGTTACGCGGTCGTTGATAGCTTAACGATGGATGATTTGCTTCCTATCGCACAAGCTGTTAAAGCCATGCCACTGTTAACTGGGGGCTCCGGCCTCGGCGCTGCATTAGCGAATGTGGATAGCCAATGTCCATGGGGCGGCACAACACAACGTGGCGAAAAACCAACAGGTAAAAACAGAAAAACGGTTGTTTTATCGGGGAGTTGCTCGGTAATGACCAACAAACAAGTGCAAGCTTATCAGCAAGTTGCTCCTGCAAAAATGTTGGATGTGGGTGAATGTTTAAATAACTCAGAGTATGCCAAAACATTAGCTGATTGGGTGCAAGCACAGCAACTAACCGGTTTAGCGCCAATGCTTTATGCCACTCAATCCCCTGAATTATTGAAACAGACACAAGAAAAATATGGCGCAGCGGAATCAAGTTTCGCGGTCGAGAAGGTATTTGGTGAAGTTGTCGCACTGTTGCAAGCGAAAGGGTATGACACCTTTATTATTGCGGGTGGCGAAACCTCAGGAAAAGTGGTTCAAAGCCTTGGAACAGAACAATTAAGTATTGGTTCACCAATTGCCCCTGGTGTGCCATGGGTACAGGATTTAGCAAGCGGTAACTGGTTGGCGCTGAAATCAGGTAATTTCGGCCAAGAAAATTTCTTCCAGTTTGCACAGGAGATGTTTAATGAGTGATGAAAAGGCGCTGCGCCAAGAGTTAGTCGATTGGGCTAAATCAATGTTTAACCGCGGATACAGTAGTGGTGGTGCAGGAAATATTAGTGCTCGGTTACCTGATGGTTCGATTATTGTGACACCGACAAACTCCAGCTTTGGTGATTTAGACCCTAACAAACTGAGTAAACTCGATGCACAAGGCAATTGGATTGGGGGTGATAAGCCGACAAAAGAAGTTTCTATGCATATGGCGATGTATTTGCAACGCCCTGATTGCCAAGCAGTTGTTCACCTTCACTCACCTTGGTTAACGGCGTTGTCTTGCTTGCCGGGGTTAGATACAAAAAATTGTTTACCTCCCATCACACCTTATTATGTGATGCGAGTGGGGAAATTGCCATTGATTGAATACTTGCCACCGGGGGATGACCGAATTGGTGAGGAAATTGCAAAATTAGCACCGACTCATAATGCGGTATTGCTATCAAATCATGGTCCGGTCGTGGGTGGCAAAACGTTAAGACAAGCTTTCTTCAATGCAGAAGAGTTAGAAGATACAGCTCGCTTATATATCACATTACGCCCACATGGCTTTACAACATTAACGCAAGAGCAAGTTGAACAGCTCGAAAGTCGTTATCCACAAAAGTAGCGAGGCGAAAATGGCTAAATTTGCTGCAAATTTAAGCATGATGTTTACCGAAGTGCCTTTTATACAGCGCTTTGAACGTGCTGCAAATGCGGGGTTCAAAGGTGTCGAATACCTCTTCCCTTATGAAGAAGATGCCGATGTCATTGCGGGGGAGCTGAGTAAACACCATCTAACACAAGCTCTGTTTAATATGCCAGCGGGAAATTGGGCACAAGGGGAGCGTGGTATGGCTTCGATCCCGGGTCGTGAGAACGAATTTGCCGAAGGCGTACAAACGGCCTTGAAATACGCAAAAGCCTTAGGCTGTAAACAAGTTCATGCGATGGCGGGGAAAGTGAATGAAAACTATACACTTGAACAGCAAACTGCATGCTATATCAAAAATATTCAATATGCGGCGGATGTGATGGCTGAGCACGGTATTCGTGTGCTTATCGAACCCATCAATACCCGCGATATGCCTGGATACTTTTTGACGACACAAAAACAAGCTGAAGCATTACTACCTGAAATTGCTCGTGAAAATGTATTTATCCAGTTGGATTTATATCACTGCCAAATTATGGAAGGTGATTTATTGAAAACAATTGAGCGTTTATGGGGTAAATTTAGTCACATTCAGATAGCGTCAGTCCCTTATCGTCATGAACCGGATAGCGGCGAAGTTAATTACCCATGGATTTTTAAACAGTTGGATGAAATGGGTTATGAAGGCTGGTTAGGATGTGAATACCATCCAGCAGGCCGT
This sequence comes from Providencia sp. PROV156, assembly GCF_028480905.1. NCBI lineage: Bacteria > Pseudomonadati > Pseudomonadota > Gammaproteobacteria > Enterobacterales > Morganellaceae > Providencia > Providencia sp. PROV156. Next base: position 117,942 of record NZ_JAMPPE010000010.1, read on the forward strand.
ACCGAAGATGGATTAGGCTGGCTTAAACAAGCAAATTCATAATTAGGAGAACCTATGCTCCCTTCTGAGCGTCGTGATTTTATTTACCGTTACGTGCATGAACATCAAACCGTATCGATCAGTGACTTGGTTGAGCTAATGAATGTCTCTCATATGACAGTGCGACGTGATATTCGGATGTTAGAAGAAGAAGGGAAGGTACTCAGTATTAGTGGTGGCGTTAAGTTAAATGATGTGCTGCGCCAAGAGTTACCTTGGAGTGAAAAAGCGCGGTTACATCATCGCCATAAGCGTGAAATTGGCCAGTTTGCCAGCTCACTAGTTGAAGATGGGCAAGTGGTGTATCTCGATGCGGGAACAACTACCTTTGAGATAGCACGCGTACTCGGCGAGCGTTTCAACTTAACGATTGTCACTAATGATTTTTCGATTATGCAGTACTTAATGAATAAGTCGCAGCTAAACCTATACCACACCGGGGGATTGGTGGATAAACGTAACCATTCTAGTGTAGGAAATACGGCTGCGATGATGCTGAAAACCCTCAATGTTGATATTGCTTTTATCAGCACCAGTTCATGGGATTTGCAGCACGGGGTTTCTACCCCGCATGAGGAAAAGGTTCAGATAAAACAAACGCTATTGGATGTTGCTCGCCGTTGTGTGCTGGTTTCAGACAGTAGTAAGTTCGGCAAATATGGCATGTTTCGTGTTTGCCCATTGAATCAATTGCACGACATCATTTGTGATGATCAGTTGCCAACTGATGTGGTGCAGCGGATAACAGAACAAAACATAAAACTTCATTTAATCAAGACATAAAACATAAATAATCTTACCTAAAACTGCATAGCCAGTTAAAAGGCTATAGCAAGGAGAATTACAATGAAAGTTATTATTACTGGTGGCGCAGGCTTTCTGGGCCAGCAGCTAGCCGCTGCTTTGCTTAAAAATAGCCAGGGTTTAAAATTTGACCACCTTGTTTTAGCCGATATTCAATGCCCTACATCACCGGTTGAAGATGCCAGAGTCAGTTGCGTCGCGTTAGATTTAACGCAAGCAGGGGCGGCTGATAAACTGATTGATGCACAAACCGATGTGGTTTTCCACCTTGCAGCTATCGTAAGTAGCCACGCTGAAAGTGATTTTGACTTGGGTATGAAGGTTAACTTTGAAGCCACTCGTCAATTATTGGAAGTCGCTCGTGCCAAGAACCCTGCAATCAAATTTATGTTCACCAGCTCCCTCGCTGTGTTTGGTGGTGAGCTACCTGATGTCATCACAGACTTGTGTGTCGTTAACCCACAATCGTCCTATGGTGCTCAAAAAGCTATGTGTGAATTGATGGTGAATGACTATTCACGTAAAGGCTTTGTTGATGGCCGTGTGATGCGTTTACCAACCATTAGTATTCGTCCGGGTGTGCCAAATAAAGCCGCCTCTTCATTCGCAAGTGGCATTATTCGTGAGCCATTAAATGGGGTTGAAAGTGTTTGTCCTGTTTCCCCTGATCTCGCGTTATGGTTATCTAGCCCTGAAACTGTGATTAACAACTTTATTCATGCGGTCAGTATCCCTGCTGAAAAATTTGGTAAATCACGCACGGTGAACCTGCCAGGAATCACCGTTACCGTCCAAGGTATGATCGATGCTCTGCGTGATGTTGCAGGCCAAGAAGCTGTGGATCTTATTCGCTTTGAGCCTGATGAAGCCATTAACCGTATTGTGGCGAGCTGGCCGGGCAAATTTGATATCAGCCGTGCATTGGATCTCGGTTTTCGTGCAGATGGCTCGTTTGGTGATGCGATCCGTTCGTTTATCACCCACCACGGTTCGTCTAAGTAGGAGATAGCCTATGTCCTATATTCCTGTTATTGGCCTCGCAGTGGCCATATTTGTCCTGATCTTCTTAGTATTACGAACGCGTGTTCATGCGTTATTAGCAATGCTAATTGCCGCAGCAATCGCGGGTATATCCGGTGGTTTGACCGCAGCAGAGACAGTGACAGTCATTACAAAAGGCTTTGGGTCAACACTCGGTAGCATCGGTATTGTTATCGGACTCGGGGTAATGATGGGAAGGGTGCTGGAAGTTTCAGGTGCTGCTGAACAGATCGCTTATAGCTTTATCAAATGGTTAGGAAAAAAACGTGAAGAATGGGCGTTGGCAATTACCGGCTATATTGTCAGTATTCCTATCTTCGTTGATTCCGCTTTTGTGATTTTATACCCATTGGCAAAAGCATTAGCCAAAAATGGTAAACGTAGCATACTAACTTTAGGCGTTGCACTCGCTGGTGGGTTAGTGGTGACACACCACACCGTTCCACCAACACCTGGGCCTTTAGGCGTGGCAGGGATCTTTGGTGTCGATGTTGGCGCAATGATCCTGGCAGGAATGAGCCTCGCTATTCCTTGTGTTATCGGTATTGTTCTTTACGCAAAATGGTTAGGGACTAAATACCCTGAATTTATGCCAGATGAAACGGGTAGTGAAGACCTGAAAGAAGTTCACGCTCGTTATATGGAAGAAAAAGCGAATAAACCATTACCAAGCCTGTTCTTATCGCTTTTACCGATTATTACGCCTATTTTGTTAATTTTCATAAATGCAATTAATGGATTAATTCTTAAAACAGAATCTTTCCAAGGTATGGAAAGCAATTGGTATTTCCAAACATTTGAATTTTTAGGCGCACCCATTATTGCATTATCAATTAGTGTGTTGATCTCTGTTTACACATTAATGCCAAAAGCAACGAAAGAAGAAGTCATCGACCGTATGGAAGAAGGCTTACAAGCAGCCGGTATTATTCTGCTTGTTACGGGGGCTGGTGGTGCATTAGGCGCGGTACTGCGCGATAGTGGCACAGGAAACATTCTTGCTGAGCATGTAGCAAATCTGCCAATTACACCTGTATTGATTCCGTTTATCATCGCGACGTTGGTTCGTTTGATTCAAGGTTCGGGTACAGTAGCAATGATTACCGCAGCATCTATTTCTGCACCAATCATTAGCCAAATACCTGATATTAACTTATTGGTCGCAGCGCAAGCGGCAACCATGGGGTCTCTGTTCTTCGGTTACTTTAACGACAGCCTGTATTGGGTTGTGAACAGAATGATGGGAATTAAGGACGTTAAACAGCAAATCATTGTTTGGTCTATTCCGACCACCATTGCGTGGGCAATAGGTCTAGTTGGTGTCCTCGTTCTTGATGTAATTCTCTAATATAGCGTTACTATTTTTAGTTCTGCCAAATAATCAAAGCGCCCAGCAATCAGGGGCGCTTTTGTCGTTATATCAAACTTTCATCTATACTGATGACAATGGATTTTAAAGAGAAATAAAATCAATGAATAAATGTGATATAAATCACTTAATAATGAAATTAAACTTTTAATGTTTTCATTAAAAGTGACATTCATCACTAAAAAATTATGGCTTTATCGCTATATTATAAATAACGATTAATCAGTATTGACTGATTTAATGATGCCATTGTGTAAAGGAGTTTGAAATGTCTGACGTTTTCCACTTAGGTTTAAAGAAAAGTGACTTACAGGGTGCGACCGTAGCGATTGTTCCTGGGGATCCTAACCGTGTTGAAAAAATTGCACGTCTGATGGATAACCCTGTACACCTTGCGTCATTGCGTGAATACACCTCTTGGCGTGGTGAGGTTGACGGAAAAGCCGTCATTGTTTGTTCAACCGGTATCGGTGGCCCATCAACGTCTATTGCAGTCGAAGAACTTGCGCAGCTTGGTATTCGCACTTTCTTACGTATTGGTACAACAGGTGCAATCCAAGAAGATATCAATGTCGGTGATGTTTTAGTGACAACTGGAGCAGTTCGCTTAGACGGTGCTAGCCAACACTTCGCGCCATTAGAATACCCAGCAGTTGCCGATTTTGATTGTACCAATGCGCTTTATGCCGCAGCGAAAGATGCAGGTGCAACCGTTCATGTTGGTGTAACTGCATCATCTGATACCTTCTACCCAGGTCAAGAGCGTTATGATACCTATACTGGCCGTGTGATGCGTCATTTCAGAGGTTCGATGAAAGAGTGGCAAGACATGGGCGTGATGAACTACGAAATGGAATCAGCCACATTGCTGACTATGTGTTCTAGTAGTAAAGGGTTACGTGCTGGTATGGTTGCGGGTGTTATCGTAAATCGTACCCAACAAGAAATTCCAAATGAAGCGTTACTGAAGAAAACTGAAGGTAACGTATTAAGTATTGTGGTTGAAGCTGCACGCCGCTTACTGTAGTCCGTGATTTACTGGCCCGTTTACTTGACTTTCACTCGGTTGTGGACAAAAAGTAAGCGGGCTTAGTCCTTTTACATACCTCTTATTTCTCTTTATTTCCTTTATAAATGTTACAATTGTTAATCAATTTACAGGAAATATTCTGATCCTCTTATTCGCTAGATCTGTTATTGTCATAAAAACAATTATCAATATTATGTGCCCTTAAATTGTTCAGGTTACATTTGTTTTATTGCTAACTGGAATGAAAGCTGTAGGGCGAAAAGGAATTATTATGTCAACAACACCTTATCTTCATCCTTCTGTTTTGCCTTTAAAAGGCGGTATTAACTTCCGCGATCTTGGTGGTAAAAAACTCGCTAATGGTGGGAAGATCAAGCCTGGAGTACTGTTTCGTTCCGGTGCGTTAGACCGATTGACCCAAGAGGACGAAGCTGTTCTACGTTCACAAAATCTTTTCCAAATCATTGATTATCGTGATGAAGCTGAAATCTTAGATAAGCCTGATGTCATTTGGCAAGGCGCGCATTATGTGCATGCGCCAGCAAATCCGTTAGCAAAAGAGGTCACAGCAAATTTAGATAAACTCACGCCTGAAATACTAGAACAATTTGACCCGCAAGCTTTTATGTTCCGTTTATATGAATTATTACCACTGAACAATCCTGCTTATCACCAATTGGTCAATTTACTCAAACAGCCAGAAAAAGGTGGTATCGTACAACACTGTGCGGTAGGAAAAGACCGTACAGGCGTCGGGTCCGCATTAGTATTATTTGCTTTAGGTGCAGATTTAGACACTGTAATGGAAGATTACTTACTGACTAATGAAACACTTGCACCATACCGCAAGCATTTACTCGAAGAACATGCAAAAACGATGGACGAAAGCATTGTGAAAAAATTTGAGTATGTCTATTCGGTACGTGAAGACTTTTTAAGAACGGCTCTAAACAGTATTGAAAGCCATTATGGCAATGTTGACCAATGGCTAGAAAAAGATTTTGGCTTAGGAAGGCAACAACGAGAAGCACTGCAGAGTCAGTTTTTGGACTAAGTTTCACTTACTGTAAGATGAGTTGTGGATAATCCATTTTTCCGTATCCACAACTTAGTTTTTCTAAAAATGTTTCTGCTTTGTTTAATCTTGATTTACCACTTTTTCGCTACAGTATTCTGATTATTCCCTAATGAAAGGAACTGACCGTGACACTCAATGAAATTGTCACCATAGTGACGGACTTTACACGCGAACATGAAGTATGGGCGCTTCCTATTATTTTCTTTTTGGCGTTTGGGGAATCTTTGGCATTTTTGTCACTCCTGTTACCAGCAACGGTTATTTTACTCGCGCTTGGCGCTTTAATTGGTGAAAGTAATATTACTTTCTGGCCAATATGGTTAGCAGCAGCTCTCGGTGCTTTCTTTGGGGACTGGCTCTCTTATTGGATTGGTTATCATTACAAAGAAAATGTACGCCATATGTGGCCGATTTCTCGTAACCCACAAATGATCGATAAAGGGCAGCGTTTCTTTGACCGATGGGGTATTTGGGGAATTTTCTTTGGGCGCTTCTTCGGGCCGTTACGAGCTATTGTTCCCTTGGTTGCAGGGATTTGCGCCATGCCACAACGGCATTTCCAACTTGCGAATATCGCTTCTGCGATGATTTGGGCATTTGGTATTTTAGCGCCGGGAGCGCTCGGCCTGAAATGGTTCGCAAGTTGGATAGGCTAAGCTTGCGAAGTGCTTCGCAAAATTTTCTTCGATGGCTAAATTACCTCTGGACACTTATACAGTATCCCATTACCTTACACTAGACTTTGTAAAGTAAGGATTTAACCGTGGATACCTCTCTTTTATATGCAGTTATTGGTGCGTTGAGTGGCGTTTTAGTTGGTGGTTTAGCCGCTTGGTTCTCTATTGCCCAAAAAATTGCGCAAAAAGATCAGGAACTACAACAACTCAACCGCCAACTTGCTGCAAGTGACGAAAAAAACATCCACCTTGCGCAATGGAAAGAAGAGTATGACAGGCTAGATCAAGAATTGCGCACTCAAAGGGATATTAACCGAGAACAAGAAGCGGAGCTTCGCGAAGTTATCACTCGTTTTGAACAGAACCAGCTAGCCAACGAAGAAAAACAGCGAATTTTACAAAATAGCGAACAACGGCTGACAGCACAATTCGAAAACTTAGCAAATCGTATTTTTGAACAAAATGAGCGTCGTGCATCAGAGCAACAACAAAAAAGCCTATTGGCGATGCTGTCACCTTTTCGTGAGCAATTAGAAGGTTTTCGTCAGCAAGTTCAGCAAAGTTTTGGTGAAGAAGCGAAAGAACGCCACACTTTAGCCTATGAAATTCGGCAATTACAGCAGCTCAATAATCAAATGACCAAAGAAGCGGTTAACCTGACACGAGCCTTGAAAGGGGATAACAAAATTCAAGGAAACTGGGGGGAAACTATTCTTACCAGGATCCTCGAAGTCTCAGGTTTACGTGAAGGAAGTGAGTTTGAAACCCAAGTTAGCATTAATACAAGTTATAATAGCCGCTATCAACCGGATGTGATTATCCATCTTCCTGAAGGGAAAGATGTGGTTGTTGATGCCAAAATGTCGTTGGTTTCCTATGAACAGTACTTCAATAGCGAAGATCCACATGAACAGCAACAGGCGTTAAAAAACCATGTGGCATCTATCCGCAATCACATGCGTATGCTAAGCCGCAAGGATTACCATCAGTTACCGGGAATTCGTTCATTAGATTACGTTTTAATGTTTATCCCTATTGAACCTGCGTATTTACTGGCTTTGAAAGAAGCTCCTGAGTTACTTGATGAAGGAATTAAACAGAATATTATGTTAGTTTGTCCTTCGACATTGTTAGTGGCGGTGAGGACAATTAATAATATTTGGCGGTATGAACGCCAAGGGCAAAATGCCCAGGAGATAGCAAATAGAGCAGCGAAAATGTATGACAAGCTGCGCTTGTTTGTGGATGATATGCAGGTTTTAGGCACCAGTCTTGATAAAGCAAATAATACTTACCTATCGGCAATGAAACGCCTTGCCGAAGGCCGTGGAAATTTAATTAGCCAGGCGGAAAGTTTTAAAGAGCTTGGGGTCGAAATTAAACAACCTATCCAGCCCCAATTGGTTGAGCGATCAGATACGTCTAATTGTGCGGAATCTTAGACTTCTGATAGGGTTTTGGCCCAAAGACTGTTACACTTCCTACAAAAGTTTGAATGATAAGCAGGCATAAGAGAAATGACTGAACCAACTAAAGAAACCATTGATTTCGGTTTCCGTACTGTCGGCAAAGAAGATAAAGCTGGCCTAGTAGCGAATGTTTTTCACTCAGTAGCATCAAAATATGACTTAATGAATGATTTGATGTCATTCGGTATCCATCGTATTTGGAAGCGTTTTACCATTGAAGCGAGTGGGGTGCGTCGTAATCAACGAGTACTTGACCTTGCAGGTGGAACGGGTGACTTAACCGCTAAATTTTCACGTTTAGTCGGTGAAAAAGGTGAGGTCATACTCGCAGATATTAATGATTCAATGCTAAAAATGGGGCGTGAGAAATTACGTGACCTAGGCATTGTTGGTAATGTTAATTATGTACAAGCCAATGCAGAAGAACTGCCATTCCCTGATAACTATTTTGATTGCATTACTATCTCTTTTGGTTTGCGTAATGTCACCGATAAAGACAAAGCGCTACGCTCTATGTTCCGAGTGTTAAAGCCGGGTGGGCGCTTATTGGTGTTAGAGTTCTCCAAGCCAATTATTGAGCCACTGAATAAAGCTTATGATGCCTATTCATTCCATATACTTCCTCGTATTGGTCAGGCGATCGTTAATGATCCCGATAGCTATCGCTATTTAGCTGAGTCAATCCGTATGCATCCAAACCAAGAAACACTAAAAGGTATGATGGAAAATGCAGGGTTTGAACAGGTGACGTACACTAATATGACAGGTGGAATTGTCGCATTGCATAAAGGGTTTAAATTCTAAGATGGAAGCACCATCAACACATACCGAAAATCAAAATACAGTTTTGTATTCTTTGATAACAGCATTGATGGAAACCTCTCTTAACCACATGTTGTTTAAAGAAAAAGTTCTACAGCCAGCTAGAATGCGCTTGGCCGGCAAGGTTATGGCTATTGAACTTAAAGAACTGAATAAAACGTTAACACTCGTTTTTGCTGAAAATCATGTTGATGTGTTAAGCCAGTGGGTTGAGCCTGCGGACTGTACCATTAAAACATCCATCTTTACGCTAGTTAAATTGAAAGACAAACAGCAATTATCTCAACTTATCAATCGTGGTGATATCGTGATTGAAGGGGATATGCAAATTGTACAGCACTGGTCTTCTTTACTTGACTTAGCAATTTGGAATCCTGCTCATTATCTATCACCTTACATTGGTGATGTTGCGGCAGAAGGTCTTAGCAAGTTCCTGAATAAAGGTGCTTGTCTTGCATCTCATTTAGTAAAACGGCAAAAAACGTATATCAAAGACGCAATAATTGAAGAATGGAAGATGGCGCCTAGCCAGCTTGAACTTGCTCATTTTAGTGATGAAGTTGAGCAAGTAGAAAATTCAATGAGTGCACTTGAGCAACGTTTAAGCCAGTTGGAGGAGAAGAATGACACCCGGTGAAATAAAACGACTTTACTTCATTATTCGGGTTTTTCTCTCTTACGGATTAGATGAGTTAATCCCCAAAACTAAACTAACGTTACCATTAAGAATAGGTCGCTTAGGTTTCTTTTGGATTAAAAATAAGCATAAAGACAAAACATTGGGCGAAAGACTTCGTCTCGCCCTTCAAGAACTCGGGCCAGTTTGGATCAAATTTGGCCAAATGCTATCGACTCGCCGAGATCTTTTCCCACCTGCAATCGCAGATCAATTGTCGCTATTGCAAGACAAAGTGGCAAGTTTTGATGGCAAACTGGCACGAGGCTATATTGAGGAATCTCTCGAAGGGCCTTTAGAGCAGTGGTTTGATGACTTCGATGAACAAGCTTTAGCTTCTGCGTCTATTGCTCAGGTGCATACCGCAACGTTAAAAGAAAATGGTAAAGATGTTGTCATCAAGGTTATTCGTCCTGATATTCTGCCAATTATTAAAGCCGATATTAAGTTAATGTATCGCATTGCAAATTGGGTTCCTTTGCTGCCAGATGGGCGGCGATTAAGACCCAAAGAAGTCGTGCGTGAATACGAAAAAACCTTGATCGATGAGCTGAATTTGCTCCGTGAATCGGCAAATGCCATTCAGCTTCGTCGTAACTTTGAAAATAGCGCCATGCTGTATATACCAGAGGTATATCCAGATTATTGCCGTGAAAACGTGATGGTGATGGAGCGTATCTACGGGATCCCAGTTTCCGATATTACTGCGCTTAAAGCGCAGGGAACGAATATGAAACTGCTGGCAGAGCGTGGTGTTAAGGTCTTCTTTACACAAGTTTTCCGCGACAGCTTTTTCCATGCTGACATGCATCCAGGAAATATCTTTGTTAGTTACGATCATCCAGAGGACCCTAAATACATAGGGATAGACTGTGGGATAGTCGGCTCATTAAACAAAGAAGATAAGCGTTATTTGGCAGAAAACTTCATTGCTTTTTTTAATCGTGATTATCGTAAGGTAGCAGAACTGCACGTTGACTCCGGCTGGGTTCCTTCAGACACAAATGTGGAAGACTTTGAGTTTGCTATCCGTACCGTATGTGAGCCTATTTTTGAAAAACCATTAGCTGAAATTTCGTTTGGGCAAGTATTATTGAATTTATTTAATACAGCACGTCGTTTCAACATGGAAGTTCAACCACAGTTGGTATTATTACAAAAAACATTATTGTATGTAGAAGGCTTAGGACGGCAGCTTTACCCACAGCTTGATCTCTGGAAAACCGCAAAACCATTTCTAGAGGACTGGGTTCATAGCCAAGTAGGGATACCTGCAATTACTCAGGCATTAAAAGAAAAAGCACCTTATTGGGCAGAAAAAATGCCTGAAATACCGGATTTAATTTATGGTGCATTACGGCAGCATAAGTACTTACAATCAAATATCGATCAACTAACTCAACAACTGAAAAGTCAGCGTAATAAGCAGCGTAAATCTCAGTACCTTTTAGGTATCGGTGCTACATTTATTCTCTGTGGGACTCTATTCCTCATTTCTAATCTCACACCGTTTGGAATTGTATTTATGGTGGCAGGTGCACTGTCTTGGTTGTTTGGTTGGTGTAAAACCGGCGGAAATTAAGTAAACTTTGTTTTGCGACAAGTTTATAAGGCTGTGAACATTTCCGTATTTTGTGTTGGTTGTATATAATAGATCTAATAACAATTGATCCCAAAACTATATAGAGGTATTAACAATGGAATCAACTATTGCAATGGCTGCTTTCGGTAGTCCTTGGCAACTCATTATCATTGCTTTACTTATTATTTTAATTTTCGGCACCAAAAAATTGCGTTCTTTAGGCTCAGATTTGGGTGAGTCACTCAAAGGCTTTAAAAAAGCAATGAGTGATGACGAAAAAGCAAAAGCAGAACAAGAAAAGCAAGATGCTGACTTCGCACCTAAAAATATTACTGAACAACAGGCTGCTGAAAAGAAAGAAAGCCCAGTTGAGAGCAAAAACAAAGAGCAGGGTTAAACCGTGTTTGACATAGGTTTTAGTGAACTGTTGCTTATTGCAGTTATTGGTCTCGTTGTATTAGGCCCTGAGCGGTTACCAGTGGCAGTGAGAACTGTCGCTGGGTGGATCCGTGCGATGCGCTCTATGGCTGCAAATGTACAAAACGAGTTATCGCAAGAGTTAAAGCTGCAGGAGCTGCAAGAAACGCTGAAAAAGGTGGAAGAAAAAGCTAATTTAGAAGCGCTTTCTCCTGAACTTAAGCAGTCAATGGAAGAACTGCGTACAGCGGCACAATCGCTTAAAAGCGATTACCAAGCGACAACCAATGATATTGAAACAGAGTTAAACAAAGCAAAAGAGATCACTGACAGTTACGATAGTGCTGTAAAGGAAGCGAAAGATAATACTCAGCAGCCACCTGAAGAGTCTGATCCAAACCCTGAGCATGCTGCTAAAATGGCGGCTGTTGTTGAGGATGAAAAGCCAGAAGATTCAGTTGCCGTGAAAACAGTAGAATCACTCGATGCTAAAGTAAAAAACTCTAATCAAACTGAAAGTGAAAAATAACACATGGCTGTAAATGATACACAACCACTTATTAGCCACCTCATTGAACTTCGTAAACGGCTGTTAAACTGTTTAATTACAGTTTTAATTGTTTTTGCTGCGCTTGCTTATTTTTCAAATGATATCTATCGGCTGGTAGCAGCCCCTTTGATTGATAAGCTACCAGTAGGTTCGCAAATGAGTGCGACGGATGTGGCGTCAACATTCTTTACCCCAATTAAATTGACAATGATGGTTTCGGTTTTTGTGTCGATACCGGTTATTCTCTATCAAATTTGGGCTTTTATTGCACCTGCCTTATACAAGCATGAACGCAAACTCATGTTGCCTTTGCTTGTTTCAAGTAGTTTCTTGTTTTATTTGGGAATGGCATTTGCCTACTTCGTTGTTTTTCCGCTCGCATTTGGTTTCTTTGTTAAAACGACCCCAGATAGCGTTAATTTTATTCCCGATATCAGTAAATATCTTAGTTTTGTCATGACATTATTCATGGCTTTTGGTGCGGCATTTGAAGTACCTATTGCAATTATTTTACTGTGTTGGACAGGCGTGACTACACCGGAATCCCTGAAACGTAAACGTCCTTATATTTTAGTTGGGGCATTTATCGTTGGGATGTTTTTAACGCCGCCAGATGTACTCTCTCAAACTTTGCTTGCTGTTCCAATGTATTTGCTTTTCGAGCTCGGAGTTTTACTATCCAATTTCTATGTTGGTAAAGGTAGAAACCGGCAAGAAGGGGCAGAGGAAGAAGAAAAAGAAGAGTCTTGATTTGCATTAAATTATCTTTAATTTGCAATGCAAAAAGGTGAAAAGCCCTTTAAGAAGGGCTTTTCATTGCTTAAAAAGCTCAATCTGTATTTTTTTTAAATTGCGTATTATCAACCACTTTAGGTACACTTTTATTTAAAATATTCAGTAAAAGAATAGAACGATACTCTCCATTAGGCTCATCAAAAATAGCTTGTACTCCCGCGAAAATACCTTCGGTAATTGTCACTTGGTCGCCATGTTTTGGTATATCTGGTGCGACGGAATAACTAACGGGGGTTTGTTGTAATAGCTCAATAATTTCTTCGGGGACTTCCGTCGGAAATTGGCCAAAACGAATAAAATGGCTAACCCCTCTTGTTGATTGGATAGTTGTCGTATGAATTTCATTATGATCAAATTTCACAAATAAGTAGTTTGGAAACAAGGCTTCTTGCACTGTCACCCTTTTCCCTCTAACCACCTTTTCCATTTCAGTCATGGGCGTCATACAAACAACATTCTGTCGGTTTAAATGCTCCATAGCCCGTTCAATTTGGCCGCGTTTGCAATAAAGCAAATACCATTTTTCCATTTTTTTGAATTCCATCTGACAAAACTATGTTTATGATAACAAATTACGACATAACAATGTGACTAATGAAGAACAGCACCATATTATTGATATGCTTAGGTCTATATTAACCGAATATAGTCTTATGATAACTGTAATGCAAAAACCAAATCAGTAGGAGACATAATGGATATCTTTTTGTTGAGTAACGGCAAGCTACCAGGCAACCCGGTATGGCTCAGCTACGCCTTACCTCGAATCAAAGAAATGATTGTTCGTAAGAACATAAAGTCAGCAGTTTTGGTTCCGTATGCAGTTCTTCGCGGTTCACATGACGAAAGAGCAGAACAGCTTTCAGATGCGTTGGGAATAAAAGTTACGTCTATTGAGCACTTTTCTAGTCCTGTGGAAGCGATTGAGCAGGCAGAATGTATTCTTGTGAGTGGTGGTAACACTTGGTGGTTGAATAAATGCCTACATGAGAATGGGTTGATAGTTGCGATTCAACGTGCGGTTCGTGAGCGTGGTGTGCCATATATCGGCTGGAGTGCAGGATGTAATGTAGCGACTCCAAGTATCCGTACTACGAATGATATGCCTGTTAGTAATGCTGCAATTATGCCATCTCTGGGGCTATTTCCATTACAAATTAACCCTCATTATATTGATGCTCATATTTCTGGTCATATGGGCGAAACTCGTGATGAACGATTACAAGAATTTTGTGTGATTAATCCTCATGAAGTTGTTGTTGCGCTCAGGGAAGGAAGTGGGTTACAAATTAAAGGTAATGAACTTCATTATTTCAGCGGAAAAGATGAAGGTTTTAAACTATTTCAGCATAATAAAACATTCTCAGAGCAATTTAATACATTACTATTAGAAAAATTAGTCCCTTTTGATTGCCAGTAAAATGGCATACTAAACCAGAAAAAGATTGATTTTAAAGTATTTTATACCCTAAATAATTTGAGCTACAGGACGGCGACAAGGGAAGATAGGTGAAGAGCATAGATAAACTATGTGACTCGGCTAGGCTAGCTGAGCGTAGTCACTTATACTTCAACGAAAAGCGCTGTAACTTGAAGGATTAAGGGTATAGACAGTAACTTGTAACCTTGGCCGGACGTCTTATAATGGGACTCCCCCTGTAACAGTAAAAGAAGATAATGAAATACCGTGACCTTAGAGATTTCATCTCGCAACTTGAGAAGCAAGGCGAGCTAAAACGCATTACAATGGAAGTCGACCCCTATTTGGAAATGACTGAAATTGCAGATCGCACACTAAGAGCAGGGGGGCCGGCCCTATTATTTGAAAATCCCAAAGGCTATAACATGCCTGTCTTGTGTAACCTGTTTGGAACAACTAAACGTGTTGCGATGGGGATGGGGCAAGAAGACATAAAAGCTTTACATGATGTAGGCAAATTACTTGCTTTCCTAAAAGAGCCTGATCCTCCGAAAGGCTTTCGTGACCTTTTCGATAAACTACCAAAATTCAAACAAGTGCTGAACATGCCTGCAAAACGGCTAAGCTCTGCGCCTTGCCAGGAACAAATTTGGGCCGGTGAAGACGTTGACCTTACAAAAATCCCAGTTATGCATTGTTGGCCTGAAGATGCCGCTCCTTTAATTACATGGGGGCTGACAGTAACTAAGGGCCCACATAAAGAAAGGCAAAACTTAGGTATTTATCGTCAGCAAGTTCTTGGAAAAAATAAAGTCATTATGCGTTGGTTGTCTCATCGCGGTGGCGCTCTGGATTTTCAAGAATGGTGCCAAGCGCATCCCGGTGAAAAATTTCCTGTTGCAGTCGCCCTGGGTGCAGACCCAGCAACCATTTTAGGCGCGGTAACACCGGTCCCTGACACATTGTCAGAATATGCTTTTGCGGGGTTATTACGTGGTAATAAAACCGAGGTTGTTAAATGCATATCGAATGACCTTGAAGTTCCCGCTGGCGCTGAAATTATTTTAGAAGGGTATATTGAGCCAGGTGAAATGGCTCCCGAAGGTCCTTATGGTGACCATACCGGTTATTATAATGAAATAGACAGTTTCCCGGTATTTACTGTGACTCATGTGACTCAGCGTCGTGATGCAATTTATCATTCAACTTATACGGGAAGGCCACCAGATGAGCCCGCAGTATTAGGGGAGGCGTTAAACGAAGTCCTTGTTCCCATTCTTCAAAAACAATTTCCTGAAATTGTTGATTTTTATCTTCCTCCTGAAGGGTGCTCGTATCGTCTTGCCGTTGTGACAATGAAAAAACAATATGCAGGACATGCCAAAAGGGTCATGATGGGGGTCTGGTCATACCTGCGCCAATTCATGTACACTAAATTTGTTATTGTTTGTGATGACGATATTAATGCACGGGACTGGAAAGATGTTATCTGGGCAATTACAACTCGGATGGACCCTGCTCGTGATACCGTGATGATGGAAAACACACCAATAGATTATCTCGACTTCGCTTCCCCTGTGTCTGGGCTGGGTTCAAAAATGGGGCTTGATGCCACCAATAAATGGCCGGGTGAGACAGATCGTGAATGGGGGCGTCCTATCGTAATGACAGAGAGCGTTAAATCTCGCATTGATGATATTTGGGAACAATTAAATATTTTTGACAAAAAATAAGAGGGAAACCATGGCAACTTTAAGCTGTAAAGTAACATCTGTTGAATCTATCACGGATACGGTTTATCGGGTGATTTTGTTGCCAGATGGTCCTTTTCATTTTAAAGCAGGCCAATATTTAATGGTCGTGATGGATGAGCGTGACAAACGACCATTTTCAATGGCTTCAACTCCTCATAATAAAGAAACTATTGAGTTACATATCGGTGCTTCTGAAATCAATCTATATGCAATGGCAGTAATGGATAGAATTTTGGATCAAAAACGTATTGATATCGACATCCCACATGGTAAAGCTTGGTTTCGAGAAAATAGCAGTAATGCCATGATCTTAATTGCTGGTGGGACAGGTTTTTCCTATACCCACTCAGTATTGCTTGCGGCTTTAGCTGAAAACCCGAATCGTGATATCACTTTCTATTGGGGTGGTCGTCAATTGGAGCACTTATACGATCTTGGCGAATTACAGGCTCTTAGTGAAAACTATCCTAATTTAAAGATCACACCAGTTGTAGAGCAACCAGATGAACTATGGCGAGGCAGAACAGGAACGGTTCTGAGTGCAGTGCTAGAAGATTTCGGTGACTTATCAGGCCATGATATCTATATTGCAGGCCGTTTTGAAATGGCGAAAATAGCTAGAGAACGGTTTTGTAATGAGCGCGGAGGTAAACCGGAGCAGTTATTCGGTGATGCTTATGAATTCATTTAACCCGTCCTAGTTCGAATTGTAGGGGTGTTGGCTTCATTCATTCGCCCTAGTCACATACTTTTGTATGCTCGTAGGGTCTCATTCATTTGCCGCCTACCTACAACCCGAACTATGAGGGTTAAACTTGTTGTGGATATTTGGCTAGAAAGAGGCAAAAAAAACCCGCCCCTGACTAGGCGGGAACATCGACAAAATACAATGTTTGCGAAAACTAAAAATAAATTGTTAAACTCGTTCGATAATTGTGGCTATACCTTGGCCGAACCCGATACACATGGTGGCTAAACCAAACTGTTTATCGTTTTGTTCTAAATGATTAAGCAAAGCTGTTGAAATTCTTGCTCCTGAGCATCCCAAAGGGTGGCCAAGTGCAATAGCCCCTCCGCTGAGATTTACTTTATCATCTAATTGGTTTTCTGATAGCTTCAAGCCTTTTAGACATGCAATAGATTGTGCCGCAAAAGCTTCATTTAATTCAATAATATCAATATCATTTAAAGTTAGTCCTGCTCGCTTTAAAGCGAGCTCACTTGCTGGCACAGGCCCAAATCCCATGATTGATGGATCACAGCCAACAACGGCCATTGCGCGTATTTTAGCTCGTGGTTTAATTCCTTGCTGAGTGGCATAACTTTCGCTGGTCAGTAGCATCGCGGACGCACCGTCAGATAGAGCAGATGAATTACCTGCGGTCACCGTTCCACTAACAGGGTCGAAGGCAGGGCGAAGAGCCGCTAAACCTTGCAAGCTTGCATCAAAGCGAATCACTTCATCATAATTTACTGAAATGAGGTTACCTGTGGCATCATGGCCATTAATTGGAACGATCTCGTTATTGAACTTCCCTTTTTCCGTTGCTAGGGCTGCAAGCTGGTGAGACCTTAATGCAAATGCATCTTGCTCTTCCCTGCTAATTTTATACATTTTGGCCAGCATTTCAGCGGTCAGTCCCATAGCGCCTGCGGCTTTAGCAACTCGTAAAGTCAGTTTAGGGTTGAAATCTATACCATGAGTCATTGGTACGTGACCCATATGCTCCACTCCACCAATGAGTACTGATTTTGCATCACCCGTCATAATTAACCGGCTCGCATCATGTATTGCTTGCATTGATGAACCGCAAAGGCGATTTACTGTAACGGCAGGAACCGTATGAGGTATATCCGTGAGTAATGCTGCATTTTTAGCAATATTAAACCCTTGCTCCAGTGTTTGCTGAACACAACCCCAGATGATGTCATCCAATTCTTTGTTACTTGCGTTTGGATTACGTTCAAAAATCGCATTCATGAGGTGTGCAGAAAGGTCTTCAGCTCTAACATGGCGAAATACCCCACCTTTTGAACGGCCCATTGGTGTACGTATTCCATCAATAATGACGACATTTTCCATAAAATTAACCTCTCGCAACTTTTTTGACATCAATCGCCACTACAGGTGGCTGTGGGTAATATCTTGCATTGGTAGCCGCTTTTTCTTTTAAGCCATTAGGCGCATGATATAGAGGACTTAAATGCTGTAAAGATTCCGTCGTTTTTAAGTAAGACTGGCAGCCTAAGGTATCTAAATAGCAGAACACCCCTCCTCTGAATGGTGGAAAGCCTAAACCATAAACTAAAGCAATATCTGCATCTGAAGGGCTTTGAATAATACCTTCCTCTAAGCAACGAACAACTTCGTTAATCATAGGAGCCATCATTCGAGCAATAATTTCTTCTTTGGTGAAAGTGCGCTTTGTTGGGCAAATAGTAGCAAGTAATTCATCAGCCCTAGGGTCATTAATTTTTTTCGGTTTCCCTTTTTTATCTTTTTCATATTGATAAAACCCTTGGCCATTCTTTTGACCAAAGCGTTGTTGTTCATACATCACATCGATGGCATTTTTGCCTTTTTTCCCCATTCGTTCAGGAAAACCTTGAGCCATAACTTGCTCTGCATGAAAAGCAGTATCAATACCAACAACATCAAGAAGATAAGCAGGCCCCATTGGCCAGCCAAACTCTTTTTCCATGACTTTGTCTATTTCTCTAAAGTCAGCCCCATCCTGTAACAGTAAGTTAAAGCCCGCAAAATAAGGAAAAAGTACCCGGTTAACAAAGAAGCCAGGGCAGTCATTGACAACAATAGGGGTTTTCCCCATTTTATTGGCGTAGGCAACAACCTTGGCAACAGTGTTATCAGAAGTTTGTTCTCCTCGGATAATTTCAACTAATGGCATCCGATGCACTGGGTTAAAAAAGTGCATACCGCAGAAATTTTCTGGGCGTTTTAGTGATTTTGCGAGGGTTGAAATTGGAATAGTTGATGTATTTGAAGCCAGTATAGTTTCACTTGTTACTAAGGACTCAACTTCAGATAATACAGCGGCTTTGACTTTCGGGTTCTCAACAACGGCTTCGACGACGATTTGGCTATTTTCCACCCCGTTGTAAGATAATGAGGGATGAATAGATGATAAGGTTGCCGCCATTTTCGCTGCGGTGATTTTCCCACGCTCAAATTGATTATTTAATAGCTTTTGTGCTTCTTCAATCCCTAAGTCTAATGACTTAACATTAATATCCTTCATTAAGACAGGTACGCCTTTACTGGCAGATTGATAAGCAATGCCTCCGCCCATAATCCCTGCACCTAATACGGTAGCATACGTTGGAATATCAACATGTTGTGCGATTTTTTTACTGTTTGACTTAACTTGTTGGTCATTTAGAAAAATATTCACTAACGCACGTGCAACATCACTATGCGCTAGAGGAACAAATGCAGCTGTTTCATGCTTCAAGGCTTCATCACGAGTGCAATTTGCTGCCTTTTCAATCGTATTTACAGCAGTCATAGGCGCTGGATAGTGTTTGCCTGCAACCTTGTACACCATCCCCTTAGCGACATTGAAACTCATCGTTTGCTCAATAGGTTTCAATTGTAGAGGGCTAAGCTTAGGTTGACGTTTTTTATGCCAATTGAAGGCCCCAGCAATTGCAGATTCAATGACTTGCAGCGCTGACTGTGCGAGAGCTTCTGTATTAACAACCGCGTCAACAAGGCCTAGTTTTAAAGCTTGCGAGGCATCGACATCTTTACCCGCAGTAATAATTTCTAATGCGCTATCCAAACCAATTAATCGAGGAAGCCGAACGGACCCACCAAAGCCAGGCATGATCCCAAGTTTTGTTTCAGGAAGCCCAATTCGAGCATCAGGTGAAGCGATACGAAAATCAGTGGATAAAATGCATTCACAGCCACCACCTAATGCATAGCCATTAATGGCACAAATCGTTGGAACAGGTAGGTCTTCAATGCGATTAAAAATACTATTAGCGTAGTGCAACCAATCGCTTAGTGTTTCTTTTGACGCTTCAAAGAGTGAAAGAAATTCTTTGATATCAGCGCCAACAATAAAAGCGGGTTTATCAGAACGGAAAATTACACCTTGCAGCTCGGTTTGTTGCTCAAGAACAGACACGGCTTCATCAAGTGAAGCAACGGTGTGGGTATCCAATTTATTAATTGGCCCTGGTGAGTTAAAAACCAGTTCTGCAATCCCTTGTTTCAACCATTGAATATAGATAGTGTCACTTTGATAAAGCATTCTGCTCTCCTCTACGTGGTAGTGTTATCTGGTACGACCAGATGAGGTGAGTGTGACTAGAATGTTAATTAATTGCAAACTTTTAATAACAAAAATGGAAGGTTGGTCACAGCAATTAAGCGAAATAATTAATGATTTAAATGATAAAGGTATTATATATCAAATGATTAATGATGGTTTGCAACAGAGTGCATATCCGTTAATAACAGAACGTGGTAAGCTTGATTTTTCTAATTAATGCTGAAAGGTTGAAAGAAATGGAAAAACTGACTGCACTCTACGCTGAACACATTAAAACGTTACAAAACAGAACTCAGCAAGTTTTACAGCGCAGCAAATTAGATGCCATATTGATTCATTCGGGTGAACCCCTACGCATCTTTCTTGACGATAGCGACTATCCTTTTAAAGTTAATCCTCATTTCAAAGCGTGGGTACCTGTCACTGATGTTCCACACTCATGGTTATTAGTTGATGGCGTAAATAAGCCTAAGCTATGGTTTTATTCACCTGTTGATTATTGGCATAGTGTTGAACCACTGCCGAACAGTTTTTGGACCAAAGATATTGAGTTAATCCATTTAAAAAATGCAGATGACATTAAAACCTTCCTAGCAAGTCTACCGAAAGAAAATGTGGCTTATATTGGTTCTGCAACTGCAAGGGCTGAGTCATTAGGTATTTCGCTACATAATATCAATCCCAAACCTGTTTTAGATTACTATCATTATCATCGTTCTTATAAAACAGATTATGAACTTTACTGCATGCGTGAAGCGCAAAAAATGGCTGTAAATGGGCACCTCGCTGCTCTTGAAGCATTTCGCGCAGGAATGAGTGAGTTTGATATTAATATCAGTTATTTACAATCAACCGGACATCGAGATACCAATGTCCCTTATGGTAACATTGTTGCACTGAATGAAAATGCAGCTGTATTGCATTACACTAAACTACAGCAAACGGTACCGAACGAATTACGCAGCTTTCTTATTGATGCAGGTGCTGAATATAACGGTTATGCTGCTGATATTACGAGAACTTATGCTGCAAAAGGGAAAGATGAATTTGCTGAATTAGTTGCGGATGTCAATACGGAACAGCTCGCTTTAATTGATACAATCAAGGCGGGTGTACGCTACACAGACTATCATGTAGATATGCATCATAGAATTGCTAAGATACTGACTAAACATGATATTATTAAAGGTATTAGTGAAGAGTCAATGGTGGAAAGTGGTTTAACAACGCCATTTTTGCCTCACGGTTTAGGGCATCCGCTTGGTTTACAAGTCCATGATGCTGCTGGTTTTATGCAAGATGACAGTGGTACACATCTCGCGGCTCCTAAAATGTATCCATTCTTGCGTTGTACTCGTGTTTTAGAACCTAAAATGGTATTAACTATCGAGCCTGGGCTCTACTTCATTGAATCTCTATTATCTGAATGGAGAAATGGGGAGTTTAGCCAGCACTTTAATTGGGATAAAATCGAGTTCTTCAAACCTTACGGTGGTATTCGTATTGAAGATAATATTGTGATCCACGCAAATCGTATTGAAAATATGACTCGAGACTTACATTTACGTTAATGAAACCTTATTTAATACCGGCTGAAACTATTTCTTTTACAGAAGAGATCAAAAAAAGCCAATTTATTACGTATTTAGCTCATACAGATGGTATTGAAGCGGCAAAAGATTATATTCAATCAATTAAAACTCAATACCCAGATGCCCGGCACCATTGCTGGGCATTTGTTGCTGGCCGGCCTGATGATTCACAAAAGTTAGGGTTCTCTGATGACGGGGAACCGACAGGAACAGCAGGAAAGCCCATTATGGCGCAACTATTAGGTAGCAACCTAGGGGAGGTTACCTGTGTCGTCGTGCGTTATTTTGGTGGAATAAAGCTAGGGACGGGGGGGCTCGTTAAAGCCTATGGAAATGGTGCCCAGCAAGCATTAAAAATATTACCCACAAAGATAAAAGTACCACAAAAAATCTTTAACTTAGAGTGTGACTATTCATTGATTAATGCAATTGAACAACTGCTTGTTCAAGTGAATGGCACGGTTTTGCACAGTGATTATAATGAAACTGTCTCTTTACAAATTGCAATTCCTGCTACTCTTGAGCAGGAGGTCAATGATAAATTACGCGATGTAAGTCGTGGAGCCTTAACGCTCACGCCAGAATCGGAATAGTAAACAGTTTTATCAAGGAACCTGCCGAATGCATTTTCGTGCAATAACCCGTATAGTCGGGCTGCTTGTCATCATCTTTTCTTTTACCATGGTTATTCCTGGTATTGTTGCGCTAATTTATCGAGATGGTGCAGGGCGAGCTTTTAGCCAGACTTTTGTCACTGCTTTGCTAATTGGCCTTTTTTTGTGGCTACCAACCCGTAATAGCCGGCACGAACTTAAAGCAAAAGAAGGTTTTCTTATTGTTGTTTTATTTTGGACTGTGCTGGGAAGCGTTGGGGCATTGCCGTTTATTTTTTCGGAAAGACCCAATCTTTCGGTAACTGATGCTTTTTTTGAATCTTTTTCAGGCTTGACTACAACTGGTGCGACAACGCTAACAGGGCTTGATTCCTTGCCCAAAGCTATTTTGTTTTATCGGCAAATGCTTCAATGGCTTGGGGGGATGGGGATAATTGTACTCGCAGTTGCAATCTTACCGCTTTTGGGCGTTGGGGGAATGCAGCTATACCGCGCAGAAATGCCGGGTCCTTTGAAAGACAATAAAATGCGCCCTCGTATTGCAGAGACGGCAAAAACATTATGGCTTATCTATGTTCTACTCACAATTGCTTGTGCGGTGGCTTTATGGATAGCCGGAATGGATGTTTTTGATGCCATTTCTCACAGTTTTTCAACCATTGCTATCGGTGGGTTTTCAACTCATGATGCCAGTATTGGTTATTTCAACAGCCCTGCGATTAACACTATTATTGGTATTTTCCTGATTATCTCTGGTTGTAACTTCGGTTTGCACTTTGCTGTATTAACCGGACGTAGTTTGGGAATTTATTGGCGCGATCCCGAATTTAGAATGTTCATAAGTTTCCAATTTGTCTTAGTGGTCATTTGTACTTTAGTGCTTATGTTTCATTCTGTTTATAGTAGTTTTGGTCAAACGCTTGACCAAGCCTTCTTCCAAGTTGTTTCAATGGCAACGACGGCTGGTTTTACAACGGATAGCTTTTCGGGATGGCCTCTTTTCTTACCAATGCTTCTATTATGTGCTGCATTTGTTGGGGGGTGTGCAGGCTCGACAGGTGGTGGGTTAAAAGTTATTCGTATCTTGTTACTTTTCTTACAAGGTTCGCGTGAGTTAAAACGCTTAGTTCATCCTAATGCAGTCTACACAATCAAACTGGGGCAAAGAGCATTACCAGAAAGAATAATTGAAGCCGTTTGGGGGTTCTTTTCTGCCTATGCACTTGTTTTTGTTGTTAGCTTATTATTGCTGATCGCAACAGGTGTTGATGAGTTTTCTGCGTTCTCAGCAATAGCGACCACACTCAATAACTTGGGACCAGGTCTTGGGACTGTCGCAGATAACTTCACATCAATGAATCCAGCTGGGAAATGGATTCTAGTGGTGACTATGTTATTTGGGCGCTTAGAGGTTTTCACTTTATTAGTGTTACTGACTCCCACTTTTTGGCGTGAATAGTCGAGCGCAACTAATAAATAATATTACCTATATAGAAATGATAATAATCTAGGAACAATAATGAGCTATTTACTTTTACATTCCAGTACGGATGGGCAAACTAAAAAAATTATTTTAAAAATAGCAGAACAACTGAGGAATTCAGGTCGTGAATGCGATATTCGTGATTTAAATACTGACCAACAGCTTAATTTATCAGGTTACGATAAAATATTGGTAGGAGCATCCATTCGTTATGGGCATTTCAATAAAAAACTACAACGTTTTGTGACCTCTCATCAAAATCAATTGAACTCAATGAAAACAGGTTTTTTTGCTGTAAATTTGACGGCAAGAAAAGAAGGTAAGAATACAGTAGAAACTAACGCATATACGCGGAAGTTTTTAGAAGCGTGCCCTTGGAAGCCAACATTGAAATCTGTTTTTGCCGGAGCACTGTTTTACCCTCGTTATACATGGTTTGATAGAATGATGATCCGCCTAATTATGAAAATGACAGATGGCCCAACCGACCCAAAAACAGAAGTTGAATATACTAATTGGGAAAAGGTAGCCGAATTCGCAACTGAATTTGATAGTTTGTAGGTCGTAATTTCAACAAAATGTAGTTATTTTATGTTTTTTGTTTAATAAATCATCGCTTGGTAAAATAAA